>JBDTTD010000101.1:0-8915 GCA_039930805.1 Gemmatimonadales bacterium
CTGGACACGCTGCAATTCCTTCATCAAACCCGTCGAAGCCAAGTCGCCCCCGGGTGCAGGAATCATAGTGGATTTAGGGGTAGATGAGAAGGGGCGGTAGGGCGGTACGGCGGTATGGCGGTAGACCAGAAGTCGTGTCGTATATGCCTGACACGCAGTAGCTTATCTAATCTGCTTCAAGCAATCTATTAGGTGTAAACGACTCTCTATTTGACTCTTACCGCCATACCACCGTTCCGCCGTACCACCCTTCATCTCCCCGCCTTCTCTGTCCTCACCTGCCCGCCTTTTCCACTCGGTTTCTGCCGCTGTTCTTCGCGACGTACAACGCCGAGTCGGCTTGTGCCGGCAGGTTGTCGAGGCTGGAGCTGGTGTCGGGACACGCCGCCACTCCGAAGGATGCGCTCAGCGGCCACTGGCGCCCTTGCCAGTCCCAAGCCGTAGTCCCGAGCTTGATCCGGATCCGCTCGGCGATCTTGCCACCGAGGTCGAGGCCGGTCTCCGGCAACCAGACGGCGAACTCCTCGCCACCGATGCGGCCCGCTACATCGAAGGTGCGGATTTGCTCCCGGATGATGCGGGCGAAGTGCACCAGCGCGGCGTCCCCGGCTGGGTGTCCCAGGGTGTCGTTGAGGTTCTTGAATCGGTCCAGGTCAGCGTAGACGAGCGCTCCCTCCTTGGTCGTGGTGAGGCGGAACGTTTCATCGAATCCCCGGCGGTTATGCAGACCCGTGAGAGGGTCTATCGTCGCGGCGCGCCTGGTCTGATCAGCCAGCAACGCGCGCGCGATCCGCGGCGCGGCGTTATCGAGTGCCTCCATGAGCTCGGCTCGTGCGGCCCCGACCGGCTCGCGTCCGCCTGTAAGCCAGATGGCTACGCCACCCACCGGCTGCAGGTCCCGTTTCATCGGCAGGAGGAGAATCGAGCCAGGGCGGTTTCTCCGGTCCGCCACCACGCCACCCAGCGGGTCACCAGTGGACACGGTGGCGTCGGCCCTCCCATCCGCCACCCGCGAGAGCTCGCTCTCCGGTGGCAGGAATCCTTCGAGCAGCCGCCGGTCGCCCCGGCCGGACACGCCGATCACCCGGACGCCGCTGGTGTCTACCGCGACGACGACCACCTGGGTATCCAGGGTGCGCTCCAGCTGATAGGCCAGACGGAGACCAACGCTCCCGACCGATTCGAGCGATGCTTCCTGGGACTGGGCCTGGGTGAGCGCGATGATCTGGGGCCGGCGACGAACTCCTTCGAGTAACCGGCGCAGATCGTCCTCGACCACCGCGAGCGCGGTCGTGTCCGTACCGCCCGACAGCAGCAGCCCCACCGCCGCGCCCGCCTGCGCATGAAAGACCAGCATGCCGCCCTCCAGGCGCTCGACCCCGCTCTGCTCCTGATCGCGGGCCCGCTCCAGCCGGCGATCCACCGCTACGATCTGTGCCACCGACAGACGCTCCGGCTCGATTATTCGTTCGGCCTTTGGTCCTTCCTCTCCGGGGTCCAGCTCGGTGATCCATACGCCCACGGCGCCATGTGCGCGGCGAAGCCATTCGAGCGCTGGATCGGGCAACAGATGCGGCGCCACGCTGTCGCCCTGCCGGCCCGGCTGAGACCGGCGCCCCAGAAACCAGCCCGTCGCACCGGCCGCCACCGCTGCCAGAAAGAGCCCGACCGGCTCCGTCATCCCCGCAGCCAGCCCCGTCGCCGGAACCAGAGATAGATGGCCAGTGTCACCAGTCCCATCGCCCCCATGACTGCTGGATAGCCCCAGTGATGCCTGAGCTCGGGCATGAAGTCGAAGTTCATGCCGTAGATGCCGACGACGAAGGTGAGGGGCAGGAAAAACACGGAGAAGACGGTGAGTACCCGGACCACTTCGTTGGTCCGGTGGGAGGCCAGCGCGAGCTGGATGCTGAGCAGGTTATTCACGTCCTCGACCAGGTCCTCGGCATAGGCGTACATGCTCTCGGCGTTCTCCCGGAGGTCCTGGAACAGCGGCGCGGTGGGCTCGGAGGCGGGGACCAGCCGATGAACCACGTCCAGCGTATGGGAGAGCATCCGCCGCATCTGGGTGGCTCTGCGCTTTTCCGTGTAAATGCGCTGAAGCAATCCCCCGAGCTCATGCTCACCGAAGACCGTCGCCTCGAACTTGTCGATCGCCCCTTCGGCTTCCCCCAGTGGCCGCTCGTAGGTCCCGATGGCTCCGTTGATGATCTCGATCAGGATACGAGGGAGAAAGCTCTTTCGCCGCTCGGCGCCGACGGGCGGCGGGCTCTGGTACTTCTCAATCAACGCTGCCAGGAACGGCTGTTCGGTGCGGTGAATCGTGAGCAGGAAGTCCGTGCTGTAAAAGATGGCCACCTTACGCGTCATCTCCTGAACTGTAGAGCACTCGCGGGTGGCGGCGTCATCAAACGCCCGGATGATGATGAAGGTGACCGTCCCGATTCGTTCGTATTTAGGTAGGTGCTCCGGATCCAGCGAATCCTCCACCGAGGTGGAGTGGAGGCCGTACTGGCGGGCGACGTTCGACAGCTCCTCACGGGTGGGACTTACCACGTCCAGCCAGATAAAGGGCGGGTCGTTGCTGTTGATGATGGTGCGGATGGTCATCTTTGGCAGATCCGGCTGGCTGCCGCCGCGGCCCCAAACCCGTTGTCGATATTCACCACGGTTACCCCCGCCGCGCAGGAGTTGAGCATCCCGAGAAGGGCCGCCAGTCCTCCGAACGAGGCGCCGTACCCGATGCTGGTTGGCACCGCGATCACCGGCACGCTCACCATGCCCCCGACCACGCTCGGCAGCGCCCCCTCCATGCCTGCCACGACGATGACAACCCGTGCGCGCTGAATCTGCTCGGCCGCCGCCAGGAGACGATGGATCCCTGCCACGCCGACATCGATCAAACGCTCGACCTGGTGGCCAAACGCCTCCGCCACGACCGCGGCTTCCTCCGCAACCGGCAGGTCGCTGGTGCCGGCGGACACGACAAGGATAGTACCGGTACGCACCGGCATCGGCTGGGTTCCCGGCAGGTGTACCGTGCGCGCCAGTGAATTCCAGGCCATGCGGGGAAACCGGGCCCGTAGCCTCGAGGCGTGCGCCTCCTGGGCCCGGGTGCCCAGGAACGAGCCGGTGGCTGCCTCCAGCCGCTCGCAGATGGCCACCACCTGATCCGGGGTCTTCCCTTCGCAGAACACGACTTCGGGGTGGCCCTGGCGCAACGCGCGGTGATGATCGATCCGGGCAAACTCCAGATCTTCGAAGGGGAGGTGGCGGAGCCTCTCCAGCGCGGCCCCAGGGGCCACGCGTCCGGCGGCGACCTCGGCGAGCAGAACCTCGAGCTGCTCGGCTGTCACGCCACCTGGGCGGCGGGCTCGAGATACTCGAGGAAGATCGCCTCCGCCTCCGCGATCGATTCGATCTGGAAGAGGCGCTGCCGCAGCGCGCTCGAGCCGTGAAGCCCCCGGGTGTACCACCCGAGGTGTTTGCGGAACTCCATCACCGTTTTGCGGGTGTCGCCCTGAAGCCGGAGCGCCAGCCGGGCGTGGTCCAGCGCCACGGTGAAGCGCTCGCCCGCGTCGGGAGCAGGAGGCACCGAAGCTCCGCTCAACAGCGCCCGGCCATCGCGGAACATCCACGGGTTGCCAAAGGCGCCCCGGCCGATCATGGCGCCGGCGCACCGGGTGTGCTCCCGCATGCGCACGATGTCGGCCGCGGACTCGAGGTCGCCGTTGCCAATTACCGGAATGTCCAGCGCCTCCACCACGCGGGCGATCTCGTCCCAGTTCGCCTTTCCGGCAAACATCTGGGTGCGGGTCCGAGCGTGCAGGGTGAAGGCCTTGGCGCCGGCGTCCTGCATCCGCAAGGCGATCGTCACCGGATCACGCGAGTCCTCGCTCCATCCGCTCCGAGTCTTGACCGTCACCGGCCGGTGAGTGGCCCCGACGACGGCCCGAATGATCCGGTCCACCAGGTCCATGTCCCGGAGGCAACCGGAGCCGCCGTTTCGCTGCACCACCTTCTTTACCGGACAGCCGAAGTTGATGTCGATGAACTCGGGCTGGTAGTGCTGCGTGATCAGCCCGGCAGCCTCAGCCATCGCGTTCGGATCCGAGCCATAGATCTGAATTCCGATGGGCCGCTCGACGGGCTCGAACTCGGCACCTTCCAGGGTGGTTTTGATGCGGCGCCGGATGGCCTCGGATGAGAGAAACTCGGATAGCACGACATCCGCGCCCATTCGCCGGCAGATCTGGCGAAACGGCGCCTCCGACACTCCCGCCATGGGAGCAAGGATGAGGGGGAATGAGTGGGCTGATGGGTAGGGCAACTGCATGAGGAGAAAATACTTGGCCGCCGGAGAGGTGGCAATGGAAGCGGGGTTGATGTAGCTTGTCGAGCCATGCGACTCAAGGAGTTCTTCAGCCCCGACGCCATCTCGTTGTCGCTGCGTGGCGCCTCGAAGGACGAGATCCTGGCCGAGCTGGTTGGTCTACTCCGGACCGACGAGCGGTCGGCGGGGACTCTGCTTCGGATACTGCAGCGCCGGGAGAACCTCGGCTCCACGGGGATAGGCCGCGGGATCGCGATTCCTCATGGCCGCTCCCTGGTGGTGAGCCGGCTAAGGCTTGCTTTTGGCCGCAAGCCTGAGGGGATGGATTTTCAGGCCATCGACGGCAAGCCGGTATTCAGCGTCTTCCTCATCATGGCCCCACCACTGGAAATCTCGAATCAATACCTGCCGGTCCTGGGCAAGATCGCCCAGTTTGCCAAGGAGCCGGACGTGCCCGATCGCCTGGCGGGCATCAAGTCGGCGGACGAGTTCTTTCGTCTGCTGGAGGAAAAGGGGGTGTAGGCGAACAACAGCATGAGCGGGAAAGTTACAGCGTGAGCGGTGGGCGGCGGTGTAAGAGGCAAGCCTTGAGACGTCAGAGGTAATATGGGTGGACTCTCTTTCGTGCTCACATTCGCGCTGTTGTTCCTGCTTGCCGCTTACCGCTCGCCGCTCACGGCCCAGCAGACCGCCTTCGATCGCCTGCACGACTCTCTCGCCGCGACTTCCGATACCGCCGCTCTCAGGGCCCTCCTTCGTTCACTCACGCGTTCCCAGCCGGTGCGGGCCGGCCTGGTTGGGTTGCGGCTGGGTGAGCTGCGCGCGGATCCCGACTTCAGCGAAGCGTTGTCGAGCTTCAGGCGGGCAGCAAAGCGGGACCCGAGACAGCCGGAACCCTGGTACGGTTTGGGACTCGCGGAGACGGGTCGATCCCGCTGGGAGATGCTTAACAAGCTGAACCTGGGAAGCCGGGTCGGGCTCGGTGCCCTGACCCGGTCGGCCGCGAGCTACGCGCGAGCGGTCGACAGCGACAAGCGCTTCGTTCCGGCCGCGCTCGCGCTGGCCGAGGTGGAGCAGGCGCTGCTGGACACCGCACGGTTGCAGCAGGCGAGCCACGCTTTGCGGCAGGTGGCAGCGGCGGTCGACCCCGGCCCTCCTGACCTCCTGCTGGCCCTGGGAAGGGTGGAGAGAGCCGCCGGGGCCCTCGACTCCGCCGCCGTGGCCTTCGAACGCTATCTCCTGTCCGGCCCCAACCGCGCTCTCGCGCTGCTCGAGCTGGCTCGCACCCGGTTGGCCCTGGGACGTGCCGACGGCGATGCACCGTACTATGAAGGAGCAGCGCTGAACCACCCCGATGCGGTGGCCGGCTACCGAGCCGATCTCCAGCTGGTGGCCCCGGACTCCGTGCTCCGCGAGCTCGACCGGCTCAAGGGGCAGATGCGTGCCGCCTATCTGCACCGTTTCTGGACCGACCGCGATCACCTGGAGCTTCGGACCGAGGGTGAGCGACTCAGGGAGCACTACCGCAGGGTGGTTTTCGCCCGTCGCCATTTCCCCCTCAGTGTCAGCCGCCGGTTCTACGGTCGCCGGGATGCCTACCGGTCAGGCAACACCGAGGTGGACGACCGGGGGGTGATCTATATCCGGCAGGGCGAGCCCACGGGACGACTTCGTCCTTTCGTGTTCGGAGCCATGCCGAACGAGTCCTGGAGCTACGCCCGTGCGGAAGGTGACCTGCTGTTGCATTTCAGCAGTGGCTTTGATGGGAACGGCGGCGGCGATCTCTACGACTACCGGCTGGTTCAGAGCGTTCTCGACCTGCATGGAGCCGATGACGCGCCGACCGACCAGCTCATCCTCTCCCGCCAATCGCTTTCGCCCCTGTACAGCCGGATGCTCAACTGGGGCCGGTTCGGCTCGGCCAACGCGCGCTCACGGGAGCGGGGCATCGGAGCCGTGAGCATCGCGGTCGGCACGACGAGCGACAGCCACGAGCTCCAGTTCGCCCGGAGGCTCGGTGCAGTGGTTGACATTATCGCCGTGGGCCGGAGAGCGGCGGGGAGCCTGGCCCATGTGGTCTTTGGTATCGCCGCGCCTGGGATTTCCGGGCTAGCGGTGCCCGGTGGTGCGGACTATTCGGTTCGTGTCCGCCTGGTGGCTCTGGATCGGCAGGAGCGGTCGGTCGGGAGCCTCGACACCACGCTCGTGATCGGGCACCAGCACCGGCTCAGCGGCAACGAATGGCTGGTCGGCCGGGCAGAGCTGATTCTGCCTCCGGGCCGCTGGACCTACCGCGCGGCGCTTTCTCAGGGCGACAGCGCCGGCGTGACGTTGGCGCGAGACTCCGTGCGGGTGGGTAACACCGATGGCGCTTCCCTGGGGCTCAGTGACATCGCCCTTGGGTCCCCGGGGCGGGCCGTCTCCTGGATCACCGACCACGCCGACACGGTGCTCCTGGCGCCATCGGCGCGGTTCAGGCTGGGCTCCGAGGTCGGCCTTTATTATGAAGTGAGCGGAGCGACGCCCGGAATGATGTATCGCCACGAGGTAACCGTACTTCGACCCGGCAAGCGGGCCTCGGAGAAGGGGCGGCCGCTGGTGGCGCTCTCGTTCGACGAGGAGGCCGCCGATTCCACCATCAGGTCTCATCGGACGGTGCAGCTGGATGGGCTGAAGGAGGGGAGCTACGTGATGGAGGTAAGGATCTCCGCGCCGGAGGGCAGCTCCCAGCTACGGCAGAGGTCGCTACGGCTCATCAAGTAGGGGCGCCCCGCGGTGCGCCCCTACTCCCACTCGATCGTGGCCGGTGGCTTCGAGCTCACGTCGTACACCACCCGGTTTACCCCATCCACCTCGTTGGCAATGCGGTCCGACATCCTGGCCAGGACCTCGGGAGGAAAGGGGAACCAGTCGGCGGTCATTCCGTCCCGGCTGGTGACAGCACGAAGCGCGACCACCTGATCGTAGGTGCGTCCGTCGCCCTGTACCCCGACCGAGCGGATGGGCAACAGTACCGCGAAGGCCTGCCAGATGTCGTCGTACAGCCCCGCGGCCCTGATCTCCTCGGTATAGATGTGATCTGCCCGGCGGAGGATCTCGAGATTCTCCGGGGTCACGTCTCCCAGAATGCGGATGGCAAGCCCGGGACCGGGAAAGGGGTGCCGTCCCACCATCTCCTCAGGGAGGCCAAGCTCGCGGCCGACCTGACGGACTTCGTCCTTGAAGAGCTCCCGAAGCGGTTCCAGGAGCTTGAACGGCAACCGCTCGGGCAGGCCCCCGACGTTGTGGTGGGTCTTGATCGTGACCGATGGCCCACCCATCGGCGAGAGCGACTCGATAACATCGGGGTAGAGGGTTCCTTGCACCAGGAACCCCACGTCCTTCCCGACCGACTTCGCCTCCACCTCGAAGACATCGATGAAGGTGTGGCCGATCCGCCGGCGCTTCTCCTCCGGATCGCTGATACCGTCCAACCGCTCCAGAAAACGCTCGCGTGCGTCCACCACCCGCAGGTCGATCCCCAGGTGGCGGCGGAAGGTCTGCTCCACCTGCTCGCGCTCGTGCAGCCGCAGCAGGCCGTGATCCACGAAGATGCAGGTGAGCCGGTCGCCTACCGCTCGGTGCACCAGAACCGCGGCCACCGATGAGTCCACCCCGCCCGAGAGGCCGCAGATTACCCGCGCTGTGGGCCCGGCGGTCTCCCGGATGCGGGCGACCTCGGTCTCGACGAAGTGTCCGGGCGTCCAGTCCGGCGTGCAGCCACAGACTTCGAAGAGGAAGTTGTTGAGGATCTCACCGCCCCGGGGCGTGTGGGCCACCTCGGGGTGGAACTGGACCCCGAAGAGGGGGCGCTGGTTGTGCTCGATCGCGGCGATGGGTGAGTTCTTGCTGGACGCGGTCACCTTGTAACCGGGCGGGGGCACATCCACGTGGTCGCCGTGGCTCATCCACACCGGCGTTTCCTCCCCGGTACCGAAGCCGCGGAACAGCCGTCCTCCTTCGACCCGCACATTGGCCCGACCATACTCGCGTCGGCTGGCCCGGGTGACGTTGCCGCCGGACAGGTGAGCCATAAGCTGCATGCCGTAGCAGAGGCCGAGCACCGGGGTGTTCAGCTCCAGCAGCTTCGGGTCGGCGGTGGGGACATTCTCCCCGTAGACCGAATTGGGCCCGCCCGACAGGATGATCCCCTTCGGCTTCCAGTCCCGGATCCAGTCGATGGTGCGGGTGGGCGGGTGGATCTCGCAATACACGTGCGCCTCGCGCACCCGGCGAGCAATCAGCTGGGTGTACTGGGAGCCGAAGTCGATGATCAGGATGCCGTCGTGATGGGACCTCAAGGCGAAAGCCTCTCTGTCGCGAAGAGGTCCTCCACCTTTTCGCGCTCCCGCGCGACCCACCACTTTCCCTCATCTACAATGACCTCCGGCGGCCGCGGGCGGCTGTTGTAGTTGGACGCCATGACGAAGCCGTAGGCGCCGGCGCCCAGCACCGCCAGCCCGTCGCCCGCCTCCAGACCGGGGAGGGTCCGGTCGAGCGCCAGGAAGTCGCCGGTCTCGCACACCGGCCCGACAACGTCCAC
>JBDTTD010000102.1:0-8914 GCA_039930805.1 Gemmatimonadales bacterium
CCATCCGACGCCTATGTCGACGCAGTGCTCCGGGAGTGGGGCCTCTGGCAGGCGGACGGCATCTGGGACCAGTCGCCCGAAGTGCAGACGATCTATTTCGGTGGCGGCACCCCCTCGCGGGTCACACCGGACTCGATCGCCCGGGTGCTGGATCGGATCGGGACCGACCGGACCATCGCGCCGGATGCCGAAATTACCCTGGAGGCCAACCCGGAAGATGTGACGGCGGCCGCGGCCACGGCCTGGCGCCGCGCGGGCGTGAACCGGGTCTCGATTGGCGTCCAGTCGTTCGACCCGGCCGTGCTTCAGTGGATGCACCGCACCCACACGGCTGCGCAGGTGCCCCTCGCCGTGGAGGCACTCCGTTCCGCCGGTATCGAGGATCTCTCGCTCGACCTCATCTTTGGCTTGCCCGCCGTACTGGGGCGGGATTGGGCCGCCGACCTGGCCCACGCCTTTGCGCTCCAACCCGAGCACCTCTCCCTGTACGGCCTGACCGTGGAAGCGCATACCCCGTTGGGCCACTGGACCGAGCGGGGCGAAGTTGCACCGGTGGACGAGGATCGTTACGCCTCGGAGTTCCTGTCGGCACATGCTGCGCTCAGAGCTCACGGGTATGAGCACTACGAGATCTCCAACGCCGGGCTGCCGGGACACCGCGCCCGGCACAATTCGGCATACTGGCGGCGGGCCACCTTTCTAGGGCTCGGCCCGGCGGCGCACAGCGGAATGGGCAACGAGCGACGCTGGAACGTGCGCGAGTGGGCCGCCTACCAGCGGCTGCTCGAGTCCGGGAAGTCCCCGTTGGAGGGCCGGGAATTCCTCGATGCCGCCGCGGTGACACTGGAAGAGCTCTATCTTGGTCTCCGAACGAGCGAAGGGCTGGCGCTGCATCGGGTTCCGGCCATGCTGACCAGCCAGTGGGAGCAGGCCGGATGGGCCACGGAGGGGGAGGGGAGGTTGCGGCTCACCGCCGAGGGTTGGCTCCGCCTGGACGCACTAGTGCCTTCCATAGCCGCCTAGCGGCCCTCTAGATTTCACCCATGCCATCTCCAGACCAGCTGAGTGAGCGCGAGCTACGCGTTCTCGAGGCCGTCGTGCACACGTATATCGAGACTGCCGAGCCCACCGGCAGCCAGACGATCGCGCGCCGGTTTGGACTCGGGGTGTCTCCAGCCACCATCCGAAGCATCATGAGCGAGCTGGAGGACAAGGGCTATCTCTTTCATCCCCATACCTCGGCTGGGCGGATACCCACCGACCGCGCCTACCGCATGTACGTGGATGCCATCATGCGGCTCTCGCCACCGAGCCATGAAGAGCAGCACACCCTCCGATCGGAGCTGGTGGGGACCCGGAGCGCGGTGGAAGAGGTCCTCCGCCGGGCCGCCCAGGTGCTCGGTGTTCTTACGCAGGAGCTGGGTGTGGCCGTGTCGCCGGCCCTCGATCACATGGTCCTGGAGCGGCTCGAGCTGGTCCAGGTCACCACCGAGCGCTTGTTACTGGTGTTCAACCTTCGTAGCGGCGTGGTCCGGACGATTTTCGTCGAAGTCCCCGGCCGGGTGCCTTCCTCGACGGTGCAGCAGGTCTCCCAGATACTCAACCAGCGGCTCGCCGGGCTCACGCTCCAGGACATTCGCAACACCCTGCCAGACCGGCTGCGTGACGTGGCCGGCGGTGAGGGAGGGCGCGAGCTGTTGAACATCTTCATCGCCGAGGGTGATGGGCTCTTCGACCTGTCGAGCGATGACAACGCCGTCGTGCTGGGCAGCGCGCAGATGCTGGCGGACCAGCCGGAGTTCGCCTCCAATTCGCGGATGCGCGAGCTGCTCCGGTTGACCGAAGGCCGCGACCTGCTCAAACAAGCCCTCGCATCCCGGCGCCAGCGCGGGCTCTCGATCACCATCGGCGGAGAAAACCCGGATACCCGGCTCAGTGACTTTACCCTGGTCACCTCCTCCTACGAGGCCGGCGGCCTCAAAGGGGTGATCGGTGTGATGGGTCCAACCCGGATGCCCTACGACAAGATCATCGGACTGGTGGAGCACACCAGCCGCCTGGTGGAGGGATTGCTGGAGTGAGTGATTTTTACACCCTGCTCGGCGTTTCCCGGGCGGCCACCGAGGTGGAGATCAAGAAGGCGTACCGGAAGCTCGCCATGGAGTTCCATCCCGACCGGAACCCCGCCGCGGAGGCCGAGGGGCGTTTCAAGGAGATCACCGAGGCCTACGAGGTGCTCAAGGATCCGGAGAAGCGTTCGGCCTACGACCGCTACGGCAAGGCCGGCATAGGAGGCGGGGGCGGCTTCGGGTTCCATCACGTCGATCTCAGCGAAGCGCTCAACATCTTCATGCGCGACTTCGGCGGGTTCGAGGGGATCTTTGGCGGCACCCGGTCCCGCTCCGACGAGCGCCGGGGCCAGGACGTTCGGGTCACGGTTCGCCTCACCCTGACCGAAGTGGCACTGGGAGTGAAGAAGACGGTCAAGATCAAGAGCCCCGAGCGCTGTACCGTCTGCGAGGGGAGCGGGGCCAAGGCGGGGACTAAACCGGCGCCGTGCACCGGCTGCGGCGGGACCGGTGAGGTGCGCCGCGCGGCCCGCAGCATGTTCGGCCAGTTCATCTCGGTGGCCGCCTGTCCCACCTGCAACGGCGAAGGATCCGTGGTTCGTGAGCCGTGCGAGGTCTGCCGCGGTGAGGGACGGGTGCGGGGCGAGCGGACCGTGTCGGTGGACGTTCCGGCCGGGATTTCCAGCAATAACTACCTGACGCTCCGAGGCTATGGCGCCGCCGGCCCACGCGGCGGCCCCAGCGGCGATCTGCTGGTCATGATCGACGTCAAGGACGATGACCGCTTCGAGCGCCAGGGCGACGACCTGATTTACGATCTGCCGCTCTCGTTCTCGCAGGCCGCGCTCGGCGGCGAGCATGAGGTGCCTACGCCGTATGGCGGGGAGCGTCTCAGGATTCCCGCCGGCACCCAGACCGATACGGTCCTCCGGCTCAGAGACAAGGGTCTTCCCATCCTGGGTCAGGATCGCAAGGGCGACATGCTGGTCCGGGTGCACGTGTGGACTCCCGAGCGGCTTACTGCCGAGCAGGAGCGTCTCTTGCAGGAGCTCTCCAAGCTCGAGGGAGAGCCGCCCAAGCGGGCGCCTGGATTCTGGTCCAAGCTCAAGGAAGCACTGGGCGCATGAGCTGGTGGGCCATCGATGTGCGCCCCGCTCGCGAGCAGAGGGATCGGACGGCTGCGTGGCTGGTCGCTCGAACCGGCCAGGCGGTAGAAGAGCGAGACGACGGAACCCTGGTCGGCTTTGCGCCCGACGAGGCCAGCGCCGTGGCCCTCGTGGCCCAGCTGGGGCAAGAGGTGGATCCGTCGGCCGAGACCCAGCGGCGGCGGCTGGATTCGATCGACTGGTCGACCCGCTGGCGCGATGGCTTGGGTCCCCGGCGCTTTGGCCGGCTCACCGTGGTTCCCTCCTGGCTACCCGAAGCGGCAGATCCAGACCACTACACCGTCGTGCTCGATCCCGAGAGTGCGTTCGGCAGTGGGGAACACGGCTCTACTCGCGCGGCGCTGATCCTCCTGGAGCAGCTGCTGCAACCCGGCCAGCGGGTGCTGGACCTGGGGAGCGGCAGCGGTATCCTGGCGATCGCGGCGGTGAAGCTGGGCGCCTCCCGCGCGATCGGAATCGAGACCGACACAGAAGCCAACCGGGTCGGCCTTCGGAACGCCGATCGGAACGGTGTCCTGGACCGGGTCGAATTCCTGGAAGGCGACGCCGGGGTTCTCGCTCCGCTGGTTGGCCCCGCGGACCTGATCCTCTCGAACATTCTCCGAATCGCGAACACGGCCCTGCTTCCCGCCATCGCCAGCGCTTCCACGCCGGGCGGTCGGGCGATCTTCTCCGGTATGGAGCAGGACGAAGCTTCCGAATTCCGCAGCGCGCTCCGCGATGCAGGATTCGCGGTGGTACAGGAAACCATCGACGCCGGTTGGTGGGCAGTGGCCGCCCGATGCGCCCAACCTTCCCGTCCTTCCCGTCCTTGAATGAGAGTGCTCATCTCGCCGACTAGTGCCGTGGTCGGGACGCGTGCCAGCCTCGACCAGAGTGAGGCGCACCATCTCCGGGTGCGGCGGGCCAGGGAGGACGAGGAGGTCGAGGTCCTGGATGGCTCGGGGCTGACTGGCACGGGCCGACTGGTGCGGGTCGGCTCGGATTGGATGGTCGAGATTCAATCCGCCGAGCGGCAGCCGGTGCAGCCGCAGCTGACGTTGGCCGTGGCGGCGGGCGATCGCGAGCGGTTCTCCTGGATGGCGGAGAAAGCGGTTGAGCTGGGTGTGAGCGCGATCATTCCGCTCGAAACGGCGCGTACCGCTGGAGTGGCCTCTCGTCTCAGGGATACTCACGGTGAGAAGCTTCGGCGTGCGGTCCTCGAGGCCACCAAACAGTGCGGGGCGGCCTGGGCTCCGGCGGTGGAAGCGCCGCTGCCGCTGGATGCATTCCTTGCCCGCGCGATTCAGCGGAACGGGTGGCTGGCCGATCCAGCCGGAGCGGCGCCTCCCGCCACACTGGACGACACTCCACTCACTGTCGTGGTAGGTCCCGAGGGCGGGTTTACGGCGGAGGAACGAGCCGCGCTGGTCTCGGCCGGGTATAGGCCGGTGGCACTGGGGACCAACATCCTGCGCTTCGAGACCGCGGCCCTGGCGGCGGCCGCAGCAGCGGGCACGGCAAGGCTGCGAGGGAATCATGGCTGACTGTCTCTTTTGCCGGATTGTCGCGGGCGAGATTCCGGCCAAAATCGTCAAACGCTCGGCCGATGTCCTCGCGTTTCGGGACATCGACGCCAAGGCGCCGGTTCACCTCCTGGTGATTCCCACGCAGCACATCGCCGCCGTGCGTGACGCCAAGGGCGAGGACGGCGAGCGCCAGCTGGGACGTTTGCTGGCGTTCGCGGCTGAAGTGGCACGCGACGAAGGGCTGGATGGGGAAGGCTACCGGATCGTGACCAACACCGGCCGCAACGCGGGGCAGAGCGTGGATCACCTGCACCTGCATGTGCTCGGTGGGCGGAAGATGACGTGGCCGCCTGGATAGGACGGGAAGGACGGGAAGGGGAGGGAAGGTGAGGGAAGTGCCGTTTCTCCCTCACCTTCCCGTCCTTCCCATCTTTCCCGTCTCCTTCTAAATTCCCAACCTGTTCCAACACCTGCCCTTATCGGGCCGAGAGGGGTGAGTAGCGAATGCCGGCATCCTGTCGGACCTCCGCAAACACCATCACTTTGAAAAGCCGAGCGAAGAGCGGAAGCGCAAGATGAGTGCTGCTGCCCGCATGAGCCGGCAAGGTCCGCGTGCCCCCCGAGTCTAGCCTCACCGCCACCTTGCGGGCCGCGCTCAACGCCTCCCGCAAGGCGCAGGATAAAGAACGGACCCTAGTCCTCGGCACGATCCTCGCCAATCTCAAGAATCGAGAGATCGAACTCCGGCGTCCCGCCTCCGACGACGAGGTGGCCGACGTGCTGCGGAAGGGCATCAAGATGAGACGGGAGGCGGTGGAACAGTACACCGCTGCGTCGAGACCGGAGCTGGTGGCAATGGAGTCCTCTCAGATCAAGATACTGGAGGAATTTCTCCCCCCGGCCGTGGATCCGGAGGAGATTCGGGCCGCGGTGCGGCAGGCCATCGCCGGGGGCGCCAAGGATATCGGAAAGGTCATGGCCCAGGTGCTGCCCCGATACAAGGGCAAGGCCGACGGGAAAGTCATCAACCAGATCGTGCGCGAGGAGCTCCAGGCCGGGTGAGGTTACAGGGCGGCACCCCGGTGCCGTTGCCGGAGGAGCAGACCGCCGATGCGCTCGACACCATCGAGTTTTCCCTGGTGCTGGAGCGGGTGGCGGCCCATGCGGTCAGCACGCTCGGAGCGGAGCGGGTGCGGAATCGCTGGCCGACCGACGATGTGGACTGGATCCGGGAGGAGCTCGCCCGGGTAGACCAGGTCGCTGGCCTCTTTCGCCGGGGCGACGCACTGCTGGCCGAGCCGATTCCGGACGTCATCCGGGCGGTGGCGCGGCTCAGAATCGAGGGCAGCGTGCTCGAAGGAGTCGAGCTCGCCGGGTTGCACCGGCTGCTCGTCGCTTCCCGTCTGGTGCACGCCGATCTGAGACGAGTAGCCGAGGTGGCGCCGCTGGCCGGCGCGCTGGCCCGTCCGCTGCCGGACAAAAGCCTCGAGCGCCGGCTGGAGCAGTCGGTGGATTCCGACGGGAACCTGCTCGACACCGCCAGCCCCAGGCTGGCTGCCGCTCGGCGCGAAGTGCAGGCCGCACGTCAGCGCCTCCTTCGCCGCCTCGATGCGCTACTGCGGGGGCTCGACTCGAGCTCGGCACCGTCGGATGCGTCGGTTACCATGCGCGGCGGCCGGTACGTGATTCCGGTGCGGCGCGATTCCCGCAGCCGGCCGGCCGGCATAGTGCATGACGAATCCGGGAGCGCGGGCACGCTCTTCATCGAGCCATCGGACGCGATTGAGCTGGGCAACGCGCTGCGCGAGGCGCAGGTGGAGGAGGAGCGGGAAACGCTGCGGGTGCTTCGCGAGCTTACCGACCTGTTGCGTCCCCAGCTGCCACAGGTGCGGGATGCGGTCGAGATGTGCGTCGCGGTGGACGACCTGGTTGCCAGGGCGCGGTACGCCGTCGCCAGCAATGCGGAAGCGCCCGAGGTTGCGGCCGCGCCGAGCGCACTCAAGATCGTGAACGGCCGCCATCCGCTGCTGCTGGCCGGCCCGGAGCCGGTGATACCGTTCGACCTGGAGCTGGACCGGCAGGAGCGCACCCTGCTCATCAGCGGGCCCAACACCGGCGGGAAGACGGTGCTGCTGAAGGCGGTTGGCCTGGCGGCGGCGCTCGCGGGAAGCGGCGTCATCCCGCCGGTCGGTCCCGGCAGCCGGCTTCCGGTTTTCCGCCGGTTCTACGCCGACATCGGCGACCGGCAGTCCATCGCCGCCAGCCTCTCCACCTTCAGCGCCCACGTGCGGATGCTGCGCCGGGTGCTGGAGGAGGCGGACGAGGCGACCCTGGTACTGCTCGACGAGATCGGCAGCGGAACCGATCCAGCGGAAGGCGCGGCACTCGCCGGCGCGACCCTGGTATCGCTGACCCGCAGGGGGTCGGTCGCACTCGCGACCACGCACCTGGGAACTCTCAAGGATCTGGCCAGCCAAACCCCGGGAATTATTAATGCATCACTTCAGTTCGACGCCGTAACTCTCACGCCCACATACCGTTTCCTGAAGGGTGTCCCGGGGCGCTCGTACGGCCTCGCCATCGCCCGCCGGTTGGGCATCGGCGGCGATATTCTGGCGGATGCCGAAGCTCGCGTGCCCGATGCGGAACGGAGTCTGGATGCCTTACTCGCGGCGGTAGAGGAGCGCGAGCGGGAGCAACGCGGGTTACAGGCCACGCTGGCGGAGCGCGATGTGGACCTCGAGTCTCTGTCGGCGCGGCTCGCGCTGCAGCTCGAATCCCAGACCGCCCGGGAGGCGGAGCTCAAGCGCCGGGAAAAGGAATCCGAGCGCCAGGGCCGGCAGCAGGCCCGCGCCTATCTGCTCGAGGCCCGGCAGCGAGTGGAGGAAGCGCTAAGCGCGGCGCGTGGCGCGGTGGACGAGGCCGCGGCCCGGGAGGCGCGGAGGCTGGTGGAGGACGCGGTGAGGGCCGAAGGAGAGGCGCTGGCAGAGGCCGAGTCAGCGGGGCAGCGGGGCAGCGGGGCGGAATCGCTGGCAATTGGCTCCAGAGTGCGGTTAGAGACCGGGGGTAGCGGTGAACTGATCGAGATCCGCTCCGATGGAAAAGTAGTTGTCGCGGCGGGATCCATGAGGATGGTGGTGGACCCCGCGAGCTTGACCATCGTGTCTCGCAGAGAGGAATCAAAGCGAGCAAACACTGCCCCGCTGCCCAGCGGCCCATCCGCCCAGGGGGCACCCGCCCCCCTCGAGATCGACCTTCGCGGCATGACCGGAGACGAGGCGGAGATGGCAACGATCGCGGCGGTGGACGCCGCGGTGCTGTCGGAGCAGCCGTTCCTCCGCATTATCCACGGCATGGGCACCGGGGTGGTGCGGGAGCGGGTCCAGCGTGTCGTCTCCAAGGATCGCCGGGTGTCGGCTTACGCGTTTGCGCCGCGCAACCAGGGTGGCACCGGTGTCACCATCGTCGAGTTCTCCGCGTGAGCATGATCCCCGACGAGACCATCGAGCAGGTCCGCGACAGCACCGACATCGTCGGGCTGATCGGAGAGTCGGTGGCGCTCAAGCGCACCGGCTCAGACTATCGCGGACCCTGCCCCTTCCACGGCGGTACCAACCGGAACTTCGCCGTCATTCCGAAGAAGGGCCGCTACTACTGCTTCGTGTGCCACGAGTCGGGAGACGTGTTCTCCTGGTTCATGAAGCGGCACGGGATGGACTACCCCACCGCGGTTCGGGAGGCGGCTCGCCGCACCGGCATCGTGATTCCAGATCGGGAGGAACGGGCGGGTCCGGACCCGCACGAGCCGCTTTACAGCGCGATGGCAGTGGCCCACGATTGGTTTGCCCGGCAGCTGCTGGAGCAGGCCGAGGCAAACGTCGCCCGCGAGTACCTCGAGGGGCGCGACATTCCGCTCGATACCGCCGCCATGCTCGGCCTGGGTTTCGCACCGGCGGGGAAGGCCTTTTTCAAGGCGATGGCCGACCTCGGAATCCAGGAGAGCATCCTGCTCCAGGCCGGTCTGGCCGCGCAGCGCGACGATGGGTCGGTGATTCCGCGGTTCCGGGGACGACTCCTGTTTCCCATCCACAACCTGCGCGGCCGGGTGGTGGGGCTGGGTGGCAGGCTTCTCGGCCCAGGGGAGCCCAAATATCTCAACTCGCCCGAGACC
>JBDTTD010000103.1:0-8903 GCA_039930805.1 Gemmatimonadales bacterium
TCACCAGGTTGGGAATCAGGTCCGAGCGCCGTTGGAGCTGGGTCTGAATCTGCCCCTGCGCCTGGTTCACCTTCTCGTCCAGCGTCTGAATGGTGTTGTAGCCACATCCCGCCACGAATATCAGGGCGGCAAGGACCGGAACCTGGGTCCTGGAACTTCGGTTCATCGCTGATCTCCGAGCTGAAGTTGGTCGAGGAACCGCGCCGTGTGCTCCACGGCGTCCATGTAGTTCTCGAACTCCGGGGCCTCACAGCGCCACTCGCGGTCGATCCGGTGGCGGACTACGTGGAGCAGGTGTTCTCCTTCGAAACCGACCGACGCCGCCGCGGCAGCCGCGAGCTCGAGTGAGTCGGGCGGGACGGTCTTGCCGAGCAGGCTGAGCACCCCGCGCAGCAGCACCAGAATCGTCGCGGCGCTCTGCAGCGCCAGCGAGCCGAGCGCGCCCGGATCGGGAGCGTAGGTGGCATAGCCCTGCCGGAGGCGGAGCAGCTTGCCCCGAAACTCCCGCTCGAGGGCCTTACGCAGGTCCCCCGGCTCGACCCGAACGCCCTGCAGCGGGTCCGCACCGCGAAGCACCTTGTAGGCGGTCCGCATATCTGTGATCTCGATGGGGAATGCATCCGAGGCGCGATCCCATTCCGCCCGGCTCAGTACCAGGGGCGGCTCCCGGCCGGCCTTGCGCCAGGTGGTGAAGCCGCGGCCCAGGGAACGCAGCACCTGGGGGGTAATCTGGTCGAGCACCAGCATGAGATTGATGTTGGAGCGACCCGGGATGTAGTCGCCGCGGGCGGCCGACCCGTACAGGATGGCGCTATACGCCGGACCCACCGCCGCATCGGCGTCAGTCAGGAAAGCATCTACCACCTTGGCCACCGAATCACGCATCAGAATCGTCCCCCTGCACCGCCGCCGCTGAAACCACCGCCCCCACCGAAGCCACCAAAACCGCCTCCACCGCCACCGAACCCACCGCCGCCGCCCCAGCCACCACCGATCCAGGGACCGCCACCCCAATATACGTTCCTCCTCCGGCGTCTTCCGCTGGAGCCCCGGGCACGGAGGAGCAGGAACACGATGAACAAGGCGATGGGCAGAAAGCTGCCCAGCGACCGGACACCGTTTCCGGGTGCAACCGGAGCCCGATACGCGGTGAGAGCTGAGTCCGAGACACCAAACCCGCGAGCGATCTCTCCGGCGAGGGCCTGGACTCCCTTCACCAGCGCCGGGCCATACGCTTCGCGCTCAAGGTCCGGCCCCATGACCTCCCGTCGTATTCGCCCCGCGGCGGCGTCCGGAATGACTCCTTCGAGACCCTGCCCTACCTCGATCCGGAGCTGGCCGGTCCCCGGCCGCCCTCCCTGTCGTGGGACCAGCAGCAGGACGATCCCCGCGTTCCGTCGCGAGTCTCCGATGTCGGCCTTGGCTCCAACCTTCCATTTGCGTCCAATGGCCAGCGCCACTTCAGCTGGATCCTGATCGCCTACGGAGGGAAGAGTCACGACGGCGATTTCCGCCCCGGTGGCAGCCCTCAGGCGCGTGATCAAGTCTTCGAGCTTTGCGGCGGACTCGGCGTCGATCACAGAAGCGCGGTCGTTGACGTATCCGGCCGGCTGAGGCGGGAACAGCGTGTCTACGCCGGGGCGTTGCGCCCACGACGTTACGGCCGTCAGTTGAAGCGCCACCAGGAGGGCGGTAGCTTTGGCAGGTGTCGCGATCAATCGGTCTCCTGCTGCTGGTCCATTCGCTGCTTCCCTCGTTGCTGCTCAGCGCAGCGCTCACCGGCTGTGACGGCGGGCGCCGGGAGGTGGCGGTGCGGGTCTCGATTCCTGATCCCGCATCGACCGAAACTCCCGCGGCCGGAGTGGGCGTGGTTGCCCTGCCCTACAACCGGGACAGCATCCTGGCCAGTCTCGAGGCTCGGGCCCGCTCGCCCCGCCCCGGCACCGCGGCGCTTGACAGCCTGTTCGCCCAGTTCCGGGGGCCGTTCACCACCTACACCGCCATCTCCTACGCCGAGGGCGCCCTGCGCGATTCGATTCGTCTGCTGCGCAACCGGCTCGACTCGCTCTCGCGCCAGTCGCCGGACTACGTCTCAGTGTCGGCCGGCTACGCTCGCATGTCAGACTCGCTCCGCGTGATCGAGGGCCGGGCCCGTCATGCGCGCGTGGCGCTCGACCGGGCTCGCACCGATTTCGTGAGCCGCAGCGAGAGCCTCCGCAGCGCGGTTCGGCACTGGGAAGATAGCACCTACCGGGGATACGAAAGCATCGTGGAACAACTGGCCAGAGCTCGGCGGCGTGAGCCGGTCACTGATACCACCGATGCCACCGGCTGGGCTCACTTCACCCTCGCGCCCGGCACCTGGTGGATTCACGCGCGGGCGTGGGACACCGGCGACCCCAACTCCCAGTGGTACTGGAACATTCCGGCTGAGTCCGACACCATCCTGCTCTCCAGCCGCACCGGGCAGCAGCGACCGCGATACTGAGGAGATCATGAATACTGGTGAGAATGTCGTCCTGGCAACGGGAGTTCTCGTTCTCCTGCTGAGCGCCGTCCCCCTCGAGGCCCAGTCGGCGATCATTCCGCTGGCCTCCCGAAGCAAAGGCTCGCCTACGGCGCCGGTGACGGTGTACGAGATGTCCGATTTCCAGTGTCCCTACTGCAAGCGGTTCGCGGAGGAAACTTTCCCCCAGATCGACCGGAGCTACATCAAGCCGGGCAAGGTTCGCTGGGTATTCATCAACTTTCCCCTCACCAGTGTCCATGAGCACGCAGCGGCCGCCGGGCAGCTCGCCCTCTGCTCCGCCAAGCAGGATGGCTTCTGGCCGATGCACGACCTCCTCTTTGCTTATCAGGACCGATGGGCGCCGCTGAAGGAGCCGGGTCCATTCTTCCTCTCGCTCGCCGATTCTGCGGGTTTGTCGAAGAAGTCGCTCCTAGCCTGTCTCCAGGCGCCCGAGACTCAGGAGGCACTGAAGGCCGAGGCCGAAGGCTCGGAGCGTTCCGGAGCTACCAGCACGCCGACGTTCTATATCGAAGGCGGGCTCATGGAGGGGGCAGTGCCGTTCGAAGTGTTCAAGCGGGTGCTGGATTCAGTCTATGTCGGGAAGGTCGGGAAGGACGGGAAAGACGGGACGGAGGGAAAATAGCGCGCTTAGGGTCCTTCGCTGCGCTCAGGATGAGGTTTCCTACCGATCGACTCCCCAATCTTCCAGTCACCTGGCCTTCCCGTCCTTCCCGTCTTTCCCATTTTTCCCGTCCTTCCCTACAGTGCCAGAAACACATCATACAGTGCGTGGGTCCACGCCGTGATCCCAAAGCCTCGCAACAGGTACAGCCCACTGAAGAGCACGCCGGCCACCGCTCGAAATGCGAACGAGCCGAGCTCGAACCGGTCGCCATAAGGGCCGATGTAGTGGAAGGCGGAGAAGATGAGAGCGCCCACAGCCACCGCGAAGAGACCCGCCGTGGTCGTGCTCCAGCCAAACACCCTCCGCGCCGTCCAGGCGAGTCCCGACACCAGGATCACCCGGAAGAGCAGCTCCTCGTAGATCCCCGCACCGAGCGAGATCATGAGCTGAGTCGGCAGGCTCCAGGAGCCGGCGGAGCCCAGGGACAATGGGGTCACGAGGCCAGGGAGCAAGAGGCCGGTGAGCATGCTCGCCACCATCCCAAAGGCAAAGGCGTAGCATAGCGACTCGACCGCCATCAGCCCGAACACGCCGGGATCCAGTGAGTGCGTTCTGCGGTAGTCCTGCCAGACCAGCCACGCGCCTCCGCCGACCAGGAGGGCGCCGAACACCACCAGGCCGCTCCGGCCGCCCAGCGCCAGAAACATGCTCTTGAGCAGCACGTCGGCGCCGTTACGGACGCCGGTTACTTCATTGTGGGAGAGGGAAAAGGCGAGCACCTCGTACGCCACCAGCAACGGGAGCGCGAAGGTCAGACTATATCTGGGCGCGCGGGCAATGCGCCAGTAGTGCGAGAGCGAGGTCGCCATGTGCCTTCGAAGGATGGCAAAAAAAGGGGCCGCCAGTGGCGGCCCCCCCAGGTTCGAAGTGTCGCCCGGGTTTTAGCTTGCAGCGCTTACTAGTGGCCGCAGGCGACCCTTGACGCTGTAGACAATGGATCACCTCCCTCGGTTGCAGGTGGAACACGTACTGCCGAAAGAATGGTAGCAGGATTCCGGGATTCGATGCAAGACCTTTTGCTGACGCCCTATGGGGCGACCCTAACCATCCTGGCCTCCGACGGAACCCCCGAGCCATTGATCAAGAACAGCATGTAAGGTCCCGGGGGCGCCAGGGTGGAATTCGGCGGGGCAATCCCGCTCACTGTCGTGGCGCCGGTGGCCTGGAAGTTCAGGGGGTAGATGAGCTGGCTCATGTTGAATGCATGAGTCACGGAGGACAGGCGGATCAGCGTACCTCGCGTGACGGATTGAGCATCCGGCGTCTCCACCGCGAACGGCTGGCCGTATGAAAGGGTGGAAGGCGCCGAGGTTATGGCCGGGCGCTCCGCCGGGCTGCCATCCGAATTGAGCAGGTAGGGCGGGTTGAATACCTGCGCCGAGAACTGGCTGTTGTCGTAAGTGATGCCGCCACCCTCGCCGCTGCCGCTCGAGAGCACCTGCCCGGTGGGCAACAGCACTGCGGTACCGTGATACGTCCGGGGAGCGCTCTCCGGGGGCATGGTCGCCCAGGTCTCAGTCCGGGGATTCCACAGCTCGGCCGGGCGAACCGCTCCCGCCTGATTGTTGAATCCGGGCCCACTGGTTCCGCCGGTGACCAGGACACTACCGTCCGCCAGCAAGGTGGCGTTCATCTGCCGCCGAGCGAACGCCATTCCGGGAACTGTCCGCCAGGAGGGCGTGGGTTGGTTGAGATCGATAACTTCGGCCGAGGCGGTAGGAGGATTGCCGCCGCCCGCATACAGGACCTTTCCGGGAGCGTACATCACCGCCGATCCCAGGGTCCGATCAGCCACGTTCCGCGTCGCCACCTCGGTCCACCGGCCGGTCCCGGTGACATCCAGATATCGACTGGTCTCAGGGAAGCCCGCGAGGAACACCTTACCGTTCGGCGCGACGAACATCGCCGGATAGAAAGGATCGGGGATCGAGAGCGGCGCGGTCGTCAGGCGGCGCCATTCGTTGCCGTTCCAGACTTCGGGGATGGTGACTACAGCCAACGTCGTGTCGTGGCCGGACACAGCCAACACCTCCCCGGATGGCAGAGCCGTGGTCGTGGCGTAGTATCGTCCCTGCGCCATCGGACTCGTGGAGCTCCAAGTGCTCGAAGCTGGGTCGAACACCGTGGCCAGCCGCAGGCCTCGGGTGTCGGGGCTGGTTCCTCCTACCACCATCAGACGGCCATCGGGCAGGAAGGTGTGAGCGCTGCAATAGATTCGGTAGGACTTGGTCACCGGAGTGAAGCCGGTCGCTCCGTCCCAGAGCTGGGCATCTCCCCGGTCGCCCCAGAGCAGCACCTTTCCGGTCTGCAGCAGGTGCAGATGTACGGCTACGACCGGCGTGGAGAACGCCGGATCCCAACGTCCTACGCCGCTCGAGGTAGCCGCGGTAGCGGTGTGAGTAAAGGTCACCGGCGAGCCAGCCAGATCGGCGGCGGTAGCGATCGTTGTCTGCTGCCCCGCCGTGCCGCCGAGCGTCCGTGTCACCGATGCCTGGCCGTTGGCGCCCGTCTCGGTTGAGGCTGGGCTTACGCTCCCACCCCCGGTTACAGTCCAGATGATAGTCACCCCTTGAACCGGAGCTCCCGCGGCACTGGTGACTTTGACAACCAGTGGGGCTCCGAGCGCCGTCCCCACCCGCGCAGTCTGGGGATCTCCGGAGACCTTCTCGAGCCGGCTGGCGGTTGCGGTGCAAGTGACCGAGAACGAGAGCTGGGACGCGGCCCCGGCGGCCACGATAGAGCTTTGGGAGGCACCTCCAGTCACGCTACAGTTGGTCTCCACCCCAGTCAGAGCGACCGTGTGATTGCCGGCCGAGACGCGGCTAAAGGTCACATCGCCGGTGGGCGGGATTGGTAGCCCTGGATCACCGGCGTCCAGCTTCGCGACGTAGCCATCCGGATCAGGCGGTGATCCGGAGGTCTCGACACTCACTCGAATGGTCCCGGTAGTCGCACTGCAAACGACCGCGAAATTCAGGTCGGTGGTGGCGCTAGCGATGACGGCGACGGATCGCGGGTTCGGCCCCGCTAGCGTGCAGTTCCCCGCGAGACCGGAGAGCGCTACGCTATGGGATCCCGCAACGAGGCTCGTGAGCGTGGTGGTCGCGTTCACCCCGACCGGCTGGGTTGCTCCCCCAACCACCGAGAGAGTGTACCCATCAGCATCGACATCGGGTCCGCTCGTCGTAGTGATGACCCGGAGATTACCGGTTCCTGGTGGAGGCGTCGCGCAGATGATAGTGTACGCTACGCTCGCGTCTGTTCCGGCAGTGATGGTTACGGTCCGGATGTTGTCGCCCTGAATCTGGCAGTTGGCGGCCACGCCAGTCAGTCCCACAGCGTGACTCCCCGGCACCAGCTGGCTGACGGTAACGGCGGCATTCAGTCCCAGTGCTCCGCGATCGGCTCCGTCGATGGATATCGCGTAGCCATCCGGATCAGGGGAAGGCCCGCTGGTGGCGGCAGTGACGCTGAGGCCGCCCGTCGTTGCGCCACACGCTATGGCGAAACTCACCGTGGCCGTCTCGCCGGCGGCGACCCTGACCCCCTGAGGATTGGGGCTCGAGATCGTACAGTTGCTGGCCATGTCCGCCAGCTCCACTGTGTGATTGCCCGGGGGGACGTCCGGGATCGAGAGTCTCGCCGCGGCACCGATCCCGTGGCTGGCACCGCCGTCGATCTGGACGGAATAGCCATCCGCATCAGGCTCGACGCCACTGGTTGACGTTACAATCTCCAGGGTTCCCGGGGACGGAGGCACTACCAGGTTTTCCCCACCACTGCAGTAGATGGCAACAACGGAGAGGGTCAACGCAATTGTGACGCGGGGAAAGCGGCGAAGAAGTGGCCGGCGAATTTGTGCTCGCGACATGCGTACCCCCTCCTGCTCATTGGTCCGGCCGGTGACCCGGCACGGGTGAGTTCGATCTTGGGGTATGCCCGTCAAGCCGACGTCAAGAGTGGACCGACCGCTTGACCAAGCCTTCACCAGCAGCTGTCCAAAGGAGTGGACAACAAACTGGCGGTTGACCGCGCCACCGCACCCCGCAACATTGCCCGCCATGCCTTCGACAAGCTGGGGATACCGCGCCGCCGTCCGGCTCGGAACGGCGCTGGTTCCTTCTCTGGGGCTCCTCTCTCCCAGACTGCACGCTGCCACCCGGGCTCGGCGGGATGCAGGAGAGCGCCTGCTGGACTGGGCACGCTCCAGCCGCGACGATGCCCGGCCTCTGGTCTGGTTCCACGCCGCATCCGTTGGCGAAGGGCTTCAAGCCGACAGCGTGCTCCGTAAGCTACGTCGCCTGCGGCCTGACTGTCAGTTGGTCTACACCCATTTCAGCCCCTCGGCCGCGAGCCTGGCAGCGCGGCTCACCGTCGATGTCGCCGACTATCTCCCCTACGACCTTCCCGAGCACGTGGACCGTCTCCTGGGTGCGTTGCAGCCCGATCTCCTGGTCTTTTCCAAACTGGACCTCTGGCCCGAGCTGGCAACCCGGGCTTCGACCTCCGGCACCGAGGTGGCGATCGTCGCCGCCACGGTAAGCCGGGGCAGTGGCAGGCTGCGCTGGCCGGCCCGGACGCTTCTGGCTCCAGGGTACAAAGCAGTGAGGGCCGCAGCTGCCATCTCGTCCGATGACGCCACCCGGCTCACTCGCCTGGGCGTGGCGGCGGAACGGATCCGGGTGCTGGGCGATCCGCGGTTCGACAGTGTCCTCGACTGCGTGGGCCGGGTGGACCCCGCTGACCCGCTGCTCGGCTTCGGGCGTGGGGCGCCTACGATGGTGGCGGGCTCAACCTGGCCCTCGGACGAGGCTGTGCTCCTCCGTGCCTTTCGTGGGGTCCGGCACCGTCAGCAGGGCGAGGCCCGCCTCATCCTCGTGCCCCATGAGCCCACCGAGGCCCACCTTAAGGCCCTCGATGCCGTGGTGGCCAGCCTGGGGCTACCCCCGGCCATCCGCCTGAGCGTCGCGGACACCCCCACACCGCTTCTTGTGGTCGACCGGGTCGGGGTGCTCGCCGCACTGTACGGCTCAGGCTCGATGGCCTATGTCGGGGGTGGATTCGGGCGGGCCGGACTGCATTCAGTGCTGGAGCCCGCGGCCTGGAGTATTCCGGTGGCCTTCGGCCCGCGCTGGCGCAACAGCCGGGACGCGGAACTGTTGCTCCAGGCGAGTGGGGCGGTGTCACTCCCCGCCGGTAGCGTCCGGAGGTCGGCCGCGATGCTGGAGAAGCAGTGGACCGATTGGTTGCTCGACGGCGCCGGCAGGCGAGAGCAGGGCCGGCGTGCGCGGGGAGTAGTGGAGAGTGGTGTCGGGGCGGCGGAGAAGAGCGCGGAGATGCTGGTCGAGCTTATTTCGTCACGACCCCTTCAAAAGTCACCGAGCGGGGCACGATCAGGCCGGCCGTAAGCGCCGTGATCAACAGATCGCTCCAGCGGCTCCGTGATTTGATCCTGAGCCCCGCGATACCACTACCCCCGGCAAGCTGCGCCGCCAGCGCCTTTCGCAGCGAGGGCGACTTGATCGTCACCACGCCCCAGAGCCCGTATACCGAGCGCTGAGTGAGCCTGAACCGGCTGCCCACCGCGGGCTGGTCGGCCGGCGTGGCCAGCGTCGCCGGCACTCCCAGCGTGGTGGCATCGAACGTTTCGGCGCAGCCGGCCAGGGAAAGGAACAGCACCAGCCCGATAGCGATGCGGCGCATCACAGC
>JBDTTD010000104.1:0-8845 GCA_039930805.1 Gemmatimonadales bacterium
CGTGCACTCCCTGTCCTGTCGTGTATACCAGCATGGTGCTCGAGCCGTACATGATATATCCGGCCGCCACTTGCTTGCAGCCTGGCTGGAGGACATCGGCTGACGTGCCGCGCCCGTGCATGCTGATCCGCCGGTAGATGCTGAAGATGGTGCCGACCGCGGAGTTCACGTCGATGTTGGAGGAGCCGTCCAGGGGATCAAAGAGGACGGCGTACTTGCCGACGGGATATTCGGGAGGGACCGGGATGATATCGTCGTCCTCCTCGGACCCCATCACGCAGACTCTTCCGGTGTGCTTGAGACAGTTCTTCAAGGTCTCGTTGGCAAAGATGTCCAGCTTTTGCTGTTCCTCGCCTTGCACGTTCAGGGCACCGGCAGAGCCGAGAATATTTACCAGACCGGCCCGCCTGATCGAGGCGGCAATGATCTTGGCGGCGAGACAGATGTCATAGAGGAGATTGGATAGCTCTCCCGTGGCTTCGGGATAGCGATCCTCCTGGTCCAGGATGAAGCGCTCGATGGTGGTGACGGGTGAATTCAAAAGATCTCCTTTTTACTGTTCACGCTTCTTCTACCTCACGTCATAGGTGGTCGAGCGACCCTTTGCCTGCACCATCATGCTAGTCCCATCGGTCGTCACCGTTATGGGGCCATCGCGGTCAGTGCGCCACACCTCGACCCGATGCCGTCGCAACCGGGCGAGGGTCGGAGGTGATGGGTGGCCATACTTGTTCCGCCCCACAGAGATGACCGCGGCGCGGGGCCGCAGGGAATCGAGCCACTCGTCGCTCGTGCTACCGCGGCTTCCATGATGCCCCACCTTGAGCAGGTCCACCGCCCGAGTGCGGCTCCGCATTTCCGCCTCAGCCGGGAATCCGGCATCCCCGGCAAACAGGGCCTGAAAGTCGCCATACTCCACCAGCAGGACGAGCGAGTCCTCGTTGACGTCCTCGCCCCATCCCCGCCACCCGGGATCGGGATGTAGAACGGTGAAGGCGACGCCGTCCAGAACGAAGCGCTCGTCGCGGTGCGCGACGTGCCACCGAACCGCATCGGCGGCGAGCTCATCGAGAAAGGCATAGTAAAGCGGATCGGCCACCCGCTCCCCGGGCTCCATGACCACCTGGGCCTCGAGACGATCCAACACGCTGGGAATGCCGCCGAGATGGTCGGAATGCGCATGGGAAACGATGACCACCGCCAGCTGCCGGGCTCCCTGACTCGCCAGAAATGGAGCCACCACGCGGCGGCCGGCATCGCTCTCGCCGCTTCGCGGCCCCGCGTCGATCAGGACCCAACGCCCACCGGGCGTCCGCAGCACGGCACCGTCCCCCTGGCCGACGTCGAGAAAATGTAACGCGAGTCCTGAGTCGCTGTTAGCCGTGCGGTGGGGCCCGGACCAAAACAGGCTGACCCAGAGTGCTGCGACTGCGACCCACGCCCAGCGCCGGAAGGCCTCCCCCAGCGTGTTCCGCTTACCGATGGACCAAAGGCCGAGCATCAGAGCCAGGATCCAGGGTGCCCCCGACCGGGGCTCCGCGGCCTCGATGAGGTGACCACCTGGCACAGCCGCACCCACGGTAGCCAGTAGCTCCAGCAGGGAGAGAGCCAGCCCGGCACCACCTGCCAAGGCCCCGGCGAAACCGGCCGACAATGGGAAGACCAGCAGACTGGCCAGCACCCCGGGCACCGCCACTGCAGCGATGGGAATAGCCAGAAAATTGAGAAGGATGCCGATCACCGCCACGGCCCCGAGCGTGGTGGCCGTTATTGGAGCGGTGGCGAGGGTGGCACCGACTGACGAGCCCAATGTCCTCCACCACGCCGACTCGCCCAGGGTCCGGTCGGTCCAGCGGCTGAAGGTGGTGGCTCCCCAGAGCGCGGCTGCGGACAGCCATGCCCCCAAGTCGAGGATCGCCCAGGGGTCGACCAGAAGAACGCACAGGCAGGTTGCCGAGAGGAGAGAGTTGGTCTCGACCTTACGCTGACGTATCCGGCTGACTGCCAGAAACACGGCCAGTGCCGCAGCCCGCGTGGCCGGTGCCGGCCAGCCGAGGAAAGCCACGTAGCCGACACTGGCGAAGGCCGCCAGGCCCAACGCCCGCCCTCTTCCCAGATGGAGCACCCGGAACAACAGGAAGACCCAGCCGGTAATTACTCCGACGTGGAAACCGGAAATCGACAGAAGGTGAACCAAACCGGATTGGGCGAACCGGTCCTGCAACGCCCGGTCGATACCGCCGCGCCGACCGAGGATGAGCGCGTCCACCATCGGCGCTCGGTGGCCATACAGCGTCCGGCTGCTGTGTGCCAGCGCCGTTCTGAGTCGCGCCCCCAGGGCCGGTTGCCCGGCACTGCGCCCTGCCGCGCCGATCACGAGGGTACCGGAGGGCCGTCCGCCCGGGCCCGGCCGCGGAGCCCACTGGCCCGTCACCTGGACCACCCGACCCGCGTCCATTGAATGCCCGGAAGGCCACCGGCCGGAAACCGATCCGCTGCACCCGGCGCTCACCGGTTGTACGGCCACCAGGCCGCCGGTTGAGTCCGCCGGCTCGATCAGACGGACGGAGAGGCGCAAACGCGCCGGGGGCAGCCGTGCGGCACACCGCTGGACTTCTCCCAGCCAGGTGAGCTCGCCGCTCAAACGACCGAGCAGAGCAGCGCACATCAGCAGGGTGGCCAACGGCTGCCTGACCAGCATCCCCGCTACCAGGCTAACCGCCACAACGCTGAGCGGCGCCCCAAAATGCAGAAGGCCGGTCGCGAGACCGGCCCCGTAGGCGGTGGTGAACAGGATGGGTGGCCGCAATCTCATAGCGGCCGTTCGACTATCCGGGAGTGACGCCTCCTCGACGGCCACACCGGGGCGCCACCGATATCTTGCGCAGCGCTTCCATCACTACCACCTCGATGGCGGCACGACTCTGTTCCTTCTCCAGGCTCACTTCCGTAACCACCGCGCCTTCCCGCCTCGAGACGTAGCGGGGTGGAACCCGATTCAGGGCAAAGGTCAGCACGTCGTCCCGGCAGAGGTCGCAGCCGCAGTAGGCCGGGAACAGCGGCCGTAGCGTGTCGTACGCGGCCTGCACGTGGTCTTCGACCAGATTCCTGATCACAGGACCGCCAGCGGAGAGCTCGCGCCCAGGCCCGCGACGGGCAGAAGCGCGGCGCCGGTAAACGTCGACCCGGTGGTACCGGTGAGCCGAACGCGGTGGTACTCCCCGATGGCGCTGGGCGGCAGATCCAGCAGGACCAGCTGGTTGCTGCGGGTGCGGGCCAGCATGAGATCGCCGCGGCGGGCTGGACGTTCGACCAGCACTTCGTGGATCTCGCCGATGCGCGCCATGTTCTTCCGGCGCACGTTGGCGCGCACCACATCGATGAGGCGGGCCAGCCGCTCCGAGGCGACGTCGTCCACCACGTGATCGGTGAGGCGAACCGCCGGGGTGCCTTCCCGAATCGAGTACTTGAAAGTGTACGCGTCGTCGAAGTCGGCCTCGGTGACGAGGCTGACGGTGGCCGCGAACTGCTCTTCGGTCTCGCCCGGAAATCCGACGATGATATCGGTCGAGATGGTGATGCCGGGTACCGCATGGCGCAACTCCGCGACGACTTCCAGATATCGCTCCCGGGTATAGCGCCGGAGCATCCGCCTGAGTACCGCATTCGAGCCGCTTTGCGCCGGCAGGTGGATGTGCTCGCAGACCGCCGGTGTGATTGCAATCGCCTCGATCACCCGGGGGGTGAAATCGGTGGGGTACGGGCTGGTGAAGCGGATTCGGCGCAATCCATCGACACTCCCGACCGCGCGCAGCAGGTCGGCGAAATCGTGCTCGCCGTCGTGATAGCTGTTGACGGTCTGCCCCAGCAACGTGACCTCGGTAGTGCCCTGCTCCACCAGGCCGCGCACTTCACGTTGTACGTCCGAAAGCTGCCGGCTCCGCTCCGGCCCCCGGGTCTTGGGGACAATGCAGAAGGTGCAGCGGTAATCGCAGCCCCGCTGTACCGTGACGAATGCGGTGGGACCCTTTTCCCGCACTGCCGGCACGTCTTCGTAGTGTTCCCAGGAGCGGAATTCGATATCGCTGACCCGCTGACCGCCGTGGGCGAGCCCGATGAGCGCGGGCAGGTTCCGATAGGCATCGGGCCCCACTACCAGGTCGACCCGCGGTACCTGGGCCAGCAGCGCCGGGCCCAGCCGCTGGGCCATGCATCCCACCACGCCCAGCACATCACCGGGTCGCTTGTGCCGCTGCAACTCACCCACCCGGCCGATAACACGCTGCTCCGCGTTATCACGCACGGCGCAGGTGTTCACCAGCATGACATCTGCCTCTTCCGGCTTCTCGGCCCGGAGATAGCCCTCGCGACCGAGCACCCCGAACATCAGTTCGGAGTCGGCCACGTTCATCTGGCAGCCGTAGGTCTCGATGTAGACGCGCTTCATCATGGAGATATTATAGCGCCCCTCATGGCCTTACCAGAACTCCCAGCGACAGGATGAACCCGTTCTCCGAGTACGCCCCTTCCGAGCGCCACACGTGTTCCAGCGTCACGTCCAGCCCGGCCCGCTGCTGGGCGAACCGCACGCCGCTTCCTGCCGAGACACCGAATTCCCTGGCCTGCTGAGCGGGCACCAGGGGGAAAGGTAAAGTGGCGTAGTGGGCGCCGATCCGGATCGGGCGACGCTGGGGCCGCTTGGGATCGGAGGTGTATTCCGCGCCCACGGCGGCCTCGACCGTGTTCTGCGCTCCCGTTCCCCCCAGCGCAAGCAGATCGCTGTTCGCGCCGGACCAGGTCCGGAACAGGGCCTGGCCTGCGAGGTCGAGCTTTGGCGACGGGCGCCAGTGGAGGCCCAATCCGGCCGAATAGGGGAGATCGATGGTTCCAACCCGGGTGGAATCCCGGTCCATGTTGACATGGCCGTCCGACCGGGCCACGGCAGAGACGGCGAAGTTGGGGCCGAACTGGCGGGTCACGCCAACCGATACCCCCACGCCGGTAAATGACAGCTCGGATCTCTGCCGGCTGGACAGAAGGTTGGGATCGTCGAATATCCGAGTCGAGCTGAGCCGGTTGGAGCCGCTGATGATATGGAAGCCCCCACCGACCGCCCACTGGGTGCCGAAACGGTAGGAGCCCGCAATCCGAAAATCGTTGAGGCCGCCACGCGAGGAGAGGGTGTCGCTCACCTTCACCGGAACTCCACGCAGGTCGATGGTCCCCGATGTCGCCAGTGAGAAATCGCGGGTGGTGTAATTGGAAAAGCTAAGCCCGACAACCAGGGGAAGTGGGCGCACCCCGCCCGCAACCATGAGCTGGGGAAACCGAGTGCCTCGCAACGAGGCCGTTCCGGCGGGATTCTCTAGGCTGCGGAAGCCCTGGCTGATCGTGAACACGGCGGTGACGTTCTGCACGCTGGCGAGCGCCGCCGGGTTCTGGCTCGACTCCGGGTCCACCAGCCCGAACGCACCGCCGGTCCCCAGCGCACGTACCGCCAAGGCCCGGCCGGGGTAGCCCAGCCCGCGCACGCCGAACTGGGACGATTGGGCGCCGACTGCGCCTGGCAGGCCTATCAAGGCAACAAACACGAGAGCGCGGCGCACCTAGGGGGTCTCAAAAGGGAACGAAAGCAGATAACTGATCCGGAGCCGCGGCCGAAGTGCCGGGTCTGCCGCTCGGGTGGAGTAAAATACCGGTCGCGTGAAGCTGGCTGCCTCCGGCGTGAGCGACAGCATCAGCGCCGAAGGCCGGGTGGTCCGGCCCAACCACAGCTCGACCAGTCGGACCACTTCAAGACTGACGGTAGTGTTTCCGATTTCCAGCGTGTCTGCCGGTGGCGGAAACAGCCCGGACCGGCCAACCGTGGGGTTCACCGGTGACTTTGCCCCCACATCGGCCAGCACCGCACGGCTCAACAGGCGAGCCGGATCGGTCGGGAGTCCGGTAATGGGAGCCACCGGAGTCAGCTCGAGGGTGGCACGGACAATCGTGGCCGAGTCGCGGATTCGAGAGGGGAGATTGAACCGAAGCATTGCACGGGCCGATGGCGATCCGCCAACCTCCAGCAATGCCGAATCAGCGACCGGGGAGCTCTCTTCAACGTATGTAGTCAGCCCGGCACCCAGGGCGATTGTCCTGAGTTTGGCGGTTCCGGTATCGGGAACATCGAGGGTGGCGTAGGTGGTGAAGACCGGACCGGAGCCGCCGGCGAGGGCGCCAATCCGTACCCCGGTGGCGGGCGGTCCTCCAATCCGAAGGCCGACAGCGAGCCGCCCGCTGTCCGAAGGCGGAATCTCTACCCGGGGGAGATCAGCCGCATCGAAGACGGCGCGGACGCCGCCACTGTTCAGCGTGTCCGGCACCGGTATGGTGGCGATCAGATTCCCTGGAACAAAGGCTGGATCGACCGCCGTGAACGTTGCGCTCGAGTCGAACGAGGGCGAGAGCCGGTACACGAGGAGCTGGAGGCCGGTCTGGTTGGTGTCGCGAGCGAGGATGGTAAAGCTCAGCGCCACGGAGTCGATGGTGTAGGTGCGAGCCGTGTCGCGCACCGTGACCGTGCTCGCCCGGGTGAGAAACCGCACCAGTCCCCGGTCCTCGGAGGCTTGCAGCCCGTTCGAGACCAGCATTGCCGGGGCCTGGTGCGGCAGGACGTACCCCACGTAGCTGCTGTCGGCGCCGCTTACGGGGGTGAAGATCTCGTCAAAGACCTCAGGCTGTCCCCCAGGACAAAGAGCGGGACAGTCCGCGGGAGCGGTCAGCTTCTCCTGACACCCCGCGATGGTAATGGCAGCCAGCAGTCCACCCAACCGCCACTTCACCGAAGCTGCTCCGGACCGAACGCCACCGGCAGCAGATCGGAAAGAAGCCAGCGCACCGTTTCCCGCGATCCGACGCCCTCGATGGGCAAGTCGAGGCCGAATTCGGCCAGGACCTGTCGGCAGGCACCACACGGGGCCGCCGGCGGATCGACATCCGACACCACGACGGCGCGCTTGAACCGGGTGACGCCCGCGCTCACCGCGGCACAGATCGCCGCCCGCTCGGCACAGATGGTCAGCCCGTAGGACGCGTTCTCGACGTTGCACCCGCTGAAGACGGTCCCGTCAAGGCTCTCGAGCGCGGCGCCCACCCGGAAGTTCGAATAGGGGGCGTAGGCACGAGCCTGGGCCGTCCGTGCGGCAGATATCAGAGAATCAGTCAAGCCAAACCTCGGGTAGAAACGAGGTGCCGGCAGCCAACGCCGGTACCCCGAGGAACTCGGCCACGGTCTGACCGATGTCGGCAAAGGTGCGACGACGACCGAGATTCGCGGGGCGGACCTTGGGGCCGAACACCAGCAGCGGAACGATCTCGCGTGAGTGATCGGTGGACGGGGTGGTCGGGTCGTTGCCGTGATCGGCGGTAAAGATAACGAGGTCGTCCTCGCGCACCCCGTTCAGCAACCGGGGCACCCGGCGGTCGAGCTCGACCAAACCCCGGCGAAAACCCTCAATGTCGTTCCGATGACCCCAGGTCTGGTCGAACTCGATCACGTTGGCCAGCAGCAATCCCCGGTGCATCGCGGCCAGGGCTCCCTCGATCAATGCGTAGGCCTCCGCGTTGGTCTCAGTATGGATGCTGGTGATGCCGCGGCCGGCAAACAGATCGTCTACCTTGCCGACCCCCACCCGCGGTATCTGCCGCTCGGCCAGTCGATCCAACAGGGTGGGGCCGGGCGGAGGCAGGCTGAAGTCCCGCCTTCCAGGGGTCCGCTTCCAGGCTCCTGGCTCCCCCACGAACGGCCGCGCGATGACCCTTGAGACCCCGTGCTGTCCCCGGAGGAGCTCGCGCGCGGTGAGGCACGCGGCATAGAGCTCCTCGAGAGGAACCGTCCCCTCATGGGCCGCTATCTGGAAGACACTGTCCGCCGAAGTGTAGACAATCCAGCTGCCGGTCCGCCGATGCTCCGCTCCGTACTGGTCCAGCACCGCCGTGCCCGAGGCGGGTGTATTCCCAAGCACCGCGCGCCCCGTCTGGCGGGCGAATTCCTCCACGACCTCCGCAGGAAAGCCACGCGGGTAGGTGGGGAATGGCGCGTCCAGCAACAGGCCGCAGATTTCCCAGTGGCCTGTGGTGCTGTCCTTCCCTGGACTCGCGGGCTCACAGGCGCCGTGAGCAGCGGTCGGCGCCGCCACAGGCGCCACGCCGGCCAGATCGCCACAGTGGCCCAGCCCCAGGGTCTCGAGCCGTGGTACCGAAAGTCCTCCCACCGCCCGGGCCACATTGCCCAGGGTGTTGCTACCGGCATCCCCGTAGTCCGCGGCATCATGGGCGGGGCCGACGCCAACGCCGTCGAGAACGACGATTGCCGCGCGTCGCATCAGGCCTTCGGCATGGTCTGCACGAAACGGAAGCGAAGCGCGGTCAGCGCCTGATCCAGCAGCTGCTTCTCATCGGGATCGAGACGGTCCGAGGTCTTGTCGGCCAGCATCCCGAGCGTATCGATCAGCGTCTGTGCCAGCTGGCGTGCGTTGCCGAGTCCTTCCGCGCCCGGGGGAAGCTCCCCGCTGAGAGCCGCTTCAGCCTGATGGGAAAGGCCGAGAATGAGCGACGCGAAGTGAGGGTTCACGACGATCTCCGGTAACAGCGTGCGATGCGGGGACCCAACCGGGTCAGGAGCTCGTAGGAGATCGTCCCGGCGGCCTCGGCCTGCTGGTCCAGCGAGATCAGGCCGCCGAACACCGTCGCTACGTCTCCCACTGCCACATCCTCTCCCACCGCTGCCATGCACATGTCCATGGTGACCCGCCCAACCACCGGTGCCAGCTTGCCGTTGAGCTCGAGTTGTCGCAACGAACGG
>JBDTTD010000105.1:0-8819 GCA_039930805.1 Gemmatimonadales bacterium
GCGAGGGGGCCACCCGGGCGAGCGTCTTCATCACATCGATGATCGCCGGGCTGTGGCCCACCAGCGCCAAACCCTCGGGCTCCTCCATGCTGGAGGGAAGCACACCCGCGGCCAAACGCCGCGCCAGGCGGCGGCCGAGGGCACGGTCGAGGGTTTCTCGGAGGGTCTTGATATCGTAAGGCTTGCTGATAAAGTCGTACGCCCCTGCCCGGATCGCCTCACCGGCTGCACCCGCATCGCCGAAGGCGGTGAGAACCAGGACCAGCGCGTCGGGGTCCCGCCGGCGGACGACGCGGAGTAGATCGAGACCGCTCTTCCGGGGCATCCTGAGATCGGTCAGCACCGCATCGAACGGTCCTTCCTCATCCAGCTTCGCGATTGCTTCATCGGCCGAAAGCGCGGATACAACCCTGTAAGCATCGCGCTCCAGGACCTCGGAGAGGAGGCGGCACGCCGCCTCGTCGTCATCCACCAGCAGAAGACGCGCCGGCCGTTCCACGGTCCCAGCCGTGCCGGTCATGCTCGCTCCGGTGCTGGTAGCGTCAGGCGCCAACGAACCCCGCGATCAGTCGGCACCCACACCAGGTCGCCGCCCAGCGTCTGGGCCAGCCGGCGGCTCACAGCTAAACCCAGCCCGGTCCCTTGGGCACCTTTCGTGGTTGAGAACGGCCGGAACAGGTGTGCTTCGGCTTCGGGATCGAGCCCGGGACCGTCATCAACGATCTCGATCGAAGCTTCGGCTCCTTCGGCGCTAGTGCTGATGGTGACGGTATTGCCTGGAGATAACGCCTCGATCGCATTCTTCAGCAGGTTGAGCAGGATCTGCTCGACCAGTGCGGGGTCGCAGACCGCCCAGACCGGAACGGAGGGAAGCACGTTTGCGGTGACGCCGGCATCGGTGAAGGCCGGCTCCAGAAAACGCTGCATTCGTTCGACGACTTCAGTCAGGTCGATGCTCTGCACGTAGGGTCTGGGCCAGGTGCCGCGCTGAAGTGCCGCGCGCACGATGCCCGCCACGCGATCGACCTGCGCCAGCAGCAGGCGAACCCGGTCTGCCGCGGCTTCATCCTCCTGGCCGGATAGGTCGTCCCGCAGCAGCTGCAGGTGTCCGCTCATCGTGTTCAGCGGCGTGCCGATCTCGTGGGCAAAGCCGGCCGCGGTCTCGTGGACCAGCGCAATGCGGTCGAAAGCACGGGCCCGCTCCTCCAGCGACAGCAGCATGGCGCGTGCGGCGCTTTCCTGTTCCCGGGCGGTGAGCGCGTCGCGCAGCCGGTTGTAGCGGCGGGCCAGCTCCCTGAACTCAGGTGGCCCGATCTCGGGCGCGGGCGGCGAGCCCCTCGTGCCCCCGTGTGCTCCCGCCATCGCACGGCCGATTTCGGCGAGGGGCCGCCCCACCCATCGAGCGGTCAGCACCGCCACGCCAAGCGCCACGAGGAGGGCCGAGAGAAAAGCGAGAAAGTACGCTCGTTGCCGTTCGACCCGGGCCCAGTCCTGGAGCCGCCGGGTGGAGACCCTGACATCGAGCACTCCGTACGGGCGGCCCACGCCCAGTGGCACCAGTACCTGCCAGCCTGGATCGGCCCCGTCCAGCAGATGAACCTGTGCACCGCGCTGTTCCACTGCCAGATAGGCGTTTGGTTGGGCCGCTCGGATGGGGGTGGAGTCACTGGTGGCGACAGGGACCAGCACTCCCTGCCGGGCAACGTATACCGTGGCTCGCGACTCGGTGATATGCCGGGACCACCCCTCGATGATCTGAGTGACGCTCGGGACATTGCCGGTTGGAGCGGCGCGAGCCAGAAGGGAAGCCAGGGTATTCGCCAGCGCGACAGACTCCAGGCGGAAGTCTTCCAGCCGGGTTCTGGCTGACCAGGACAGCGCGATCTCGGTGGCGGCGAGGACCAGCAGCACCGCCATCACGGCCGTGAGCACTGCCAGACGCCCCGGCAGGCCCATTCGGGGTCCGACGGCCTCTGACTCCTGCTCCGGCGGTCCGGGCGGCTCGTAGAAGACAGGGAAGGGACGGCTGATTTGACGCGCGACCTGTTTCTGGGGCGTAGCCACCTCGGTGCCGCCGATCACGCCGCCTCCGCGCGACTGCTGGAGCGCTGACGGAAGGCTCGAGCTCCAACGATACCCGTCCCAATGACAAGAATCGGGATCACCTGCACCGCCTGGATCGCCAATCCAGCCGCCAGGGCATTCGCTGCTGGGATCTGGAATACCCCCATCCCCAGAATGATCGAGCCTTGCATCACGCCGATATTCCCCGGCGTCAGTCGTAGAATTCCGGCGAGATTGGCCGCCACCAGCGCGGCAAGGGAGACTGCCGGAGTGATCGTGGCGTGGGTCGCAACGATGCTCCAATGGTAGGTCATCCACTGGGCGACCCAACTGAGAACTGCCAACGCCACTGGACCGGCCAGGCCGCCCCGCTCGAAGCCGGCGAGGCTCCGGATAGTTGGATGCCAGCGAGCACGCGGAAGGAGGTGGTAGCACACGCCCGCAATGACCGCTATTGCGGCGAGGGAGAGGCCCAGCGCGCGCGAGGCCGGCCATAGAGGAAGCAGGATCAGAGCCAGGCTGAGGAAGACGATCAAGCCGAGGGCTTCTACCACCCGGCTGGCCAGCAGAGAAGCGGCGGTGAGGCGGATGGGTACCCCATCTCTCATCGCGGTGCTCTGCGCCCGCGCGGCTTCACCGCTGACGGACACACTGACGGAGTTGACAGCGGCGCCGAGGAAGGTGGCAATCTGGGCGGTACTGGCGCGCACCGGAGCGAGACGCCGAAGCAGGACGCGCCATGCCTCTGCCTTGGCCATCAGGGAAACAATGTTGATCACCGCTGCTGCTCCCAGCGTCATCCAGTCAGCGTCCGCTACTGTGTTCATGGTTTGGGACCAGGGAAACGTCCGGCCGAAGCGGACGGCGAACACGCCGGCCACTAACGCCAGAGCCGCTAGCACCCACTTTCTTCGACTCAATTTCCCACCAGGCTCGAAAGCGAGTCCAACCGGTAGCCGGCGTCCCGGACATCCCTGATGATGCCTGGCAGGGCCGCGGCAGTCTGCCACCGGTTTCCTCTCGGGTCGTAGCCGTCCCCGTCATGCAACAGAATTATCGTACCCGGAGTCAGCCCTTTCCGCACCCGATTACGGATCTGCGACACTCCGGGGCAATCCGAATCCCAGACGCCGAGTGTCCAGCCAAAAGAACGATAGCCGTACGGTGCTACCGCGTGGGCCACGAAGGGGCTGCGGTAGCCGTGTGGTGCGCGGAAGCTTCGGGGGACGTACCCGGTGGTGCCGGCGATTGCCTGGTGCCCGCGCCGGATCTCACTCCCTGCCCGGCGAGGGCCAACCCGGTGAAGCTTGATGTGCGAGTAGGTGTGGTTGCCGATCTCATGACCCGCTCGTGCGACCGCGGCTGCCGTTCCGGGGTACCGCTCCACATGCCGTCCCACCATGAAGAACGTGGCCGGAGCCTGCTCCTGGTCCAGCACCTCCAGCACCCGTTCGGTGACCTCAGGGTTGGGCCCGTCGTCGAAGGTCAGATACGCGACAGGTTCGTGGGGTCCCCGTCCTATCACCGGCCCGAACAGGCGGCTGTTCGGCGCGTACGCACCCCGAAGGCCGGCGCCGAGCGCCAGACCCGCCCCCAGCACCGCGATCTCTAGCATCCCAGAACCCTCCGATACACCGACAGCACCTGCGCCGCCACACGAGGCCAGGCATACTGGGCAGCCTTGGCGCGGCCCGCCTCGCTCATCGTTGCCCGCCGGTCCTGGTCTGCGAGCAGCTTGACGATGGCATCGGCCCAGGCGCCGGGCTTATTCATGGGGACCAGCACTGCCTCCTCGCCTCCGGACACCAGCTCCCGAAACCCGGTGATGTCCGAGACCACCAGGGGTGTTCCGCACGCCATAGCCTCCAGAAGAGTGATACCGAACGAGGCCTTAGTGGTAGGGCAAAGGTAAAGGTCGGCGCGGGAGTAGTATCGGGGCCGGTCGCCATTCACTCGCCCAACGAAGGTAGCCTGGCCTCCAGCCTGTGCAGCCATCCGTTGATACACTGGCCGCAGCGGCCCGTCGCCCGCGATCGTGAGGCGGGCCTCGGGGAAACGTTCGAGCACTCTCGGCATTGCCGCGAGCACGGTGTCGAGGCCGTTCCGGGGATCCAGGCGGCCGAGGAACAGAAGCTCCGGCCCGGAGGGTTGGGGTGGGGGAGCAGATCGGTGGTCGGGCTGAAAGAAGTCGGTGTCGACCCCGTTCGGGATGATCTCCCAGTCGGCCGAGAAGTACCGCGCATGGGCGTCTATGACCGGCTGGCTCACCGCTATCGCAGCCGCGTGCCGGTCAAGTGTCTTCTGAAGCGGCCGCCGGAATATCCGGCACAGGGCAGACCGCCTGAACCAGGAGTGAAAAGTGGCTACGATAGGGATGTCGAGGTCGTCCGCTACCGCCGGCGCCAGCAGCCCCAGCATCGGGTTGAGCCCGCAGTGGACGTGCACGAGGTCGATGCGCTCGTCCAGGAGGATCCGCCGGAGCTGGTCCCGAAGCCGCAGCCCAGTGGTGATTCGGGCGAAAGATCCTGCGCTGTAGATGACCCGGCTGGTGCCGATCCGGTAGACCAACGGCGGGTCCTCGGTCGGGTGCAACGGATCGTGCTCCTCCCGGGGCGCCGTCATGTTGGAGGTTACGACAATAGCATGGTGCCCGGTGGCGTTCAGGGACCGGGCAAGGTTGTGAACATGCTCGGTGACACCCCCGAGGTGGGGATAGTAAAATTCGGTGACCAGGGCAATGCGCATATAATGAAGCTCCGTATATCATTAGATCCATTCAGGCAAGAACGCGGCCAATCCAGGTACCAGTAAAGGAACGTTTCGGACGTTAAAATCGGACAATCTGTCCCGCTTGAACGCCATTGTGGGGACATTCTGTCCCTGTGTCTCGCGCCATTCGGAGATCGCGTGCTGGTCCCCAAGCTGTTCACCGCCCTCCAGACCTATAACCGCGAGCAGTTAGTCGCTGACCTCACCGCCGGGGTCATCGTCGGCATTGTGGCGCTGCCACTGGCCATCGCCTTTGCCATCGCCAGCGGGGTCACACCCGACCGGGGCCTCTACACCGCCGTCATTGCCGGCTTCATCATCTCCGCCCTGGGCGGCTCCCGGGTACAGATCGGCGGCCCAACCGGTGCGTTCGTCGTGATCGTCTACGGCATCGTCCTGAAATTCGGGGTGGATGGGCTGTTGGTCGCCACGCTCATGGCGGGCCTGTTCCTCATCGGCCTGGGCCTGGCTCGGGTGGGGGGCGCCATCAAGTTCATTCCGTACCCGGTAGTCACCGGATTCACCAGCGCTATCGCGGTGATCCTGACGGTTCAGCAGCTTCGCGACGTTCTCGGACTCCGGCTGCCATCGGCACCGCCGGAGGTGATTGAGCGCTTGCTGGTGTACGGCCGGAACATCGGAACGACCAACCCATATGCCGTGGTGATCTCCGCCGGAACCCTCCTCATCATTGGACTCTGGCCGAAGATCGGCCGCAAGATTCCCGGGTCCTTCGTCGCCCTTATAGTGATGACCCTGGCGGTGCAGCTGCTGGATCTCCCGGTAGAAACCATTGGCTCCCGGTTCGGCGAGATCCACGCCGGCTTGCCCCGGATCGCGCTGCCCTCGACCTCACTGGCCCAGATCCGTGAGCTGGTCGGCCCCGCCATGACCATCGCCGCGCTCGGCGCGATCGAGTCGCTGCTGTCGGCCGTGGTGGCCGATGGCATGATCGGAGGACGTCACCGCTCCAACATGGAGCTGATCGCGCAGGGCGTTGCCAACATCGCCTCGCCGCTCTTCGGTGGTATTCCCGCCACGGGGGCCATCGCCCGCACCGCCACCAACGTGAAGAGCGGGGCGCGGACTCCGGTGGCCGGTATCGTCCATGCATTCACGCTCCTGATCATCACGCTCTTCCTGGGGCACTGGGCCGCGCTGATTCCGCTGGCGACGCTCGCCGCCATCGTCCTCTGGGTGGCGTACCGGATGGCGGAGTGGCGCGTCTTCCGGAGCGAGCTCAGCGCGCCCAAGAGCGACGCCATCGTGATGGTGGTGACGTTTCTGCTCACCCTGCTGGTAGACCTGACGATCGGAATCGGGGTAGGAATGGTGCTGGCGTCGTTTCTGTTCATGAAGCGGATGGCCGAGGTCACCAATGTGACCCTGGTGACACGGGAGCTGCCGGACTCGGAGCCAAGTGGGGATCATTCCGGCGCCATCTACCGCCGGAACGTTCCTCCGGGCGTGGAGGTCTACGAGATCAACGGCCCCTTCTTCTTCGGGGCCGCCGAGAAGTTCAAGGACACGCTGAGTGAAGTCTCCCGAAAGCCCAAGGTGCTGATCATCCGCATGCGGCACGTGCCGGCCATCGACTCGACGGCGATCCATGCGCTCCGGGATCTGGTGAGACGGACACGGGGGGACGGAACGCTGGTGCTCTTCTCGGAAGTGCACGCGCAGCCCCTGGCGGCGCTGGGGCGGTCAGGCCTGTTGCATGACATTGGAGCGCAGAACCTGCTCGGGGACATCGATGAGGCGCTGGCAGCGGCCGGAGTGCATGTTGGGGCGACCGAGGGTGGGATGCGCTAGACTCCGAGTTTGCTGGGCTTCTTAGCGCTCACGGATCTCCAATCGGACAGCCTAATGCACTTGCAGCAGCTCCTAATTCAGTACGGCCTGATTGCGGTGCTCATCGGCTCCGCCTTCGAGGGGGACTTTACCCTCCTGCTTGCGGGCGTGGTTGCCCATCTGGGCATCTTCTCCTTTCCCCTCGCCGTGGCGGCCGGAGCGCTCGGCAGCCTGGTGGGCGACAGCGCCTGGTACGCTCTGGGGCGCTTTCGGGGCCCGCGATTTCGGGAGGGCAGGTTTTATCGCCGGGTGGGGCCCACTATCGAGCGCCTGGCCGCCCAACTGGGACCCTGGCAGCTGCTGGCCGCCCGCTTCGTGTATGGGACCAAAAGCGCCAGCATGATCTTCTGGGGGCTGCACGGGCTGCCGTTCCGCCGGTTCCTGGCGATCGACATCGTGGGCTGTGTGCTGGGGTCACTGGTGTTCACCACCCTGGGCTATCTCCTGAGCGGCAGCGCTACCATGCTTCTGGGTCACGTGAAGCGGGTCGAGCTCTGGCTGCTGGGCGCGGCCATCGTGGGGGTGGCCATTGTCTTCATCATCGACCGGACCGCCAAGCACGAGCTGCATCTGGATGAGAAGAAGAAAGACTAGACGGCTCATTCAGTGGGTAAGGAGTTGTGATTCTCTGGGCAGGAAGCTAGCCGTGCACGACGCGAGCCAGGGTCACAATCTGGCCGGCATGCCGGGCCGAGTGTTCGGCGGCGTGAAAGATCAGTCCCAGCGTGGTCGAAGGCAGCCGCTTGCGCCCGACCTCGCGCGGCCTCGCCAACGAACGTGTCAGCTCGGGCCGATCCTCGTGGACGCGCTCGGCTGCCAACGCTGCGAGCTGCTCGGAATTGAGCGCCTCAGCGCGCGAGTAGGTCAGTAGCCGGTCGAGGCTGCCGGGAAGGTGAGCGGGCTGAAGCAGAGGCTGAATGCCGGCGATAGGCCCGCGGAGCCAGGCCGCGGGAGGCTGTGTCATGCGGGGGAATCTAAGGGACGTCCTCAAACTGGAGCATGGTACCAGGCGTAAGCACCGAACGAATGTCGTGAAGCGATGGCCGCTCACGGAAGACGAGACCCAGTGCGTTAGCTCCGCCCTCGGGCGCGTGCATGGTCTCGACTGCGGCGAGGGTAAGAACGTGGTGGGGTCCCGCGCTGAGCGCCGGCGATCGTGTCTGTTGACCGACATGTACAGAGCCCCGGCGCAGGTACCCTATGGCAACCGCGCCCCGGCCCTTCATGGTGAACACATTTCGTACTTCGATATCGGCACTCATGCCCAGGCGAACATCTCCTCCGCTACTGGGTCCGCCAGCCCACCGCTTTTCCGTCCTTCGTAAATCCGAATCCGATCCTCCGGCGTACCGGCCTGCCATGCCGGGACCTCCATAATGGCACACACCACGTGGGCACCGGAAGAGGTGCACCCTTGTGCACCCCCTCAGTTCCTTGCTTATGATTGCTGGTCGATCACCCGCCCCGTTTTCCATGGAGAAGCTGATGCCGAGGTTAGTGATCCTTCTCCTCCTCGCCACTGGGTGCACCCGGGAGGCTCCCCGAGAGGCGGTCGCGACGAAGCAGAGTGTCTCCGCCGTTCCCGCCTGGGCAGCCGATGCGATCTGGTACCAGATCTTCGTCGAGCGCTTTCGGAATGGCGACCCGGCTAACGATCCCACCGCGCACGACATCGAGGGAGTGACCGACGAGCGACCCCCCGAAGCCTGGCGGCCGACGCCGTGGTCGCAGGACTGGTACCGCCAGGAGCCATGGGCCAGGGCGACCGGGAAGGACTTCTACTCCACCGTACAATCCCGCCGCTACGGCGGCGATCTCCAAGGCGTGATCGACCGGCTCGACTATCTCCAGGACCTGGGGGTCACCGCCCTCTTTCTCAACCCGGTGAACGACGCGCCCTCGCTGCACAAGTACGACGCCCGGAACTACCGCCACATCGACCGCAACTTCGGCCCCGACCCGCGCGGCGACGAGGTCCGGATGACTGCCGAAGACCCGGTCGATCCCAAGACCTGGAAGTGGACCGCAGCCGATAGCCTGTTCCTCGGCCTGGTGCGCGAGGCCCACCGCAGGGGCATGCGCATCATCATGGATTATTCCTGGAACCACACCGGGATCACCTTCTGGGCCTGGCA
>JBDTTD010000106.1:0-8312 GCA_039930805.1 Gemmatimonadales bacterium
GAAGCCCGGTACCGACGTTGGTCGGACAGGACGTAAGGTAACCAAATTCAGAGTGAAATGCGAATGCAAGTCGTTGTCCCAATTCGGCGTCCAGCCGGTCCACCTCGGCATACGCCGCGTCCAGTGCGAACCCGGAATGGAGGCCCTGCAGCCGCAGGTGATCCTCCTCGTTCAGCATCACTCCAAGGCGATCCTGAACCAGCAGCGAGGCGCCCGAGCGGACCCGCCCGTCGGCGTCGAGCCCGGCGAGCTCCTTGCTGACCAGGTGCCGCTCGTGCAGCAGCTGCCGATCGCTCCGGTCCAGCCGGTCGAGCCGGAATTTGATAGCCCGCCTCAGCAGCACCGTGTCCCTGGCGGCTGCCTCCACCGCCTGGAGAATGTCCTCCCGTTCGGACTCGGAGTTCCGTCCCTGGTAGACTCGCCCGGCCAGGTTCCGCGCCAGCCGGATCCGGGTCGACAGGATCAGGTGGCTGGAGGGTCCGCTGGCGTCGAGCCAGCCAACCCCGCCGTCGGTGAGCAGGCTGAGATCGATCATTCCATCACCCGCAGGCGATCGCGGATCTCGGCCGCCAGCTCGAAGTTTTCGGTCTCCACGGCCAGACGGAGCTGCTCTCGCAGCTCGATGGCCGGATTGGGCGTGCTCGGCGCGCTGCTTCCATTCGCCTCGGTATAGCGCTCGCCCATGTGATGGGTGGAGCCGTGCAGCCGGCGGAGCAGGTCGCGTAGCGGCACCTCGAACGACCGGTAGCACTCGGAACACCCCAGCCTGCCGCTCTCGCGAAAGTCCTGCAGGGATCCACCGCAGCGAGCGCAGGAGTCGCCCGACCGAGGGACCGGCGCTTCGGGCAGCTCCTCCCCCATGGCGGCGAGAAAGGTGCCCAGCGGCGTTTTCGGAGCGGCGCCCGGGCTGTCTACCCCCTTCTCCGCGGCGCAACGCTCGCAAAGATGCAGGGTCGTCACCTGCTCATTGACGATCTGGGTGAGGTGAATGACCGCCTCACGCTCGTGGCACTGCTCGCAGGACATCAGGGCATGGACTCCACGCCGGCGAGGGGTACCAGGCGTCCGCCCTCGAGCGACAGCACCCGGTCGGCTCGCGCCGCCAGGGATCGGTTATGGGTGACTACGATAAGCGCCGTCTCGAACTCCCGTGAGAGATGCGCGAACAGACCATGCAGTCGCTCGCTGTTCGCATTGTCGAGGTTACCCGACGGCTCATCGGCCAGCACTACGAGCGGATCGGCGATCAGGGCGCGAGCCACCGCGGCCCGCTGCTGCTCTCCGCCCGAGAGTTGCGAGGGCCGGTGCGACATCCGTCCCGCCAGCCCCACCGCGGCCAGAAGCTCCTCGGCCCGGGAGCGGGCCTTCGCGTCGTCCTCGCCGGCGATCAACAGCGGCATCATCACGTTCTCCAGCGCGGTAAACTCCCGGAGCAGGTGGTGGAACTGGAACACGAATCCCAGTTTGCGGTTCCGAATTGCGGCCAGGCTCTCAGCGGTTTCATCGACATACAATTGGCCGCCCAGCCGGACCGTTCCTCCCGATGGGCTGTCGAGCGCGCCCAGCAGGTGCAGCAGGGTGCTTTTCCCCGAGCCGCTGGCCCCCACGATGGCGACGAACTCGCCCCGGCTCACCATGAGATCGACGCCCGCCAACACCTCGATCGGATTGCCGTCCCCGCCGCGGTAGACCTTGCGGAGTCCCTGGGCCTCGAGAATGGCGGTCATTCGTGGCGGATGGCCTCCACCGGTGTGAGCGCCGCAGCGGAGCGTGAGGGATAGACTGTGGCGGCCACGGCGATCAACAGGCTGGTCAGCACGACCACCGCGACATCCTGCCACTCGATATGGACCGGCAGGTGATCGATGAAGTATACGGCCGGATTGATCCTGACCCAGCCGGAGCTGTCCACGACGTAGGAGACAGTCAGGCCGAGCACCAGGCCCAACAGCGTTCCCACTCCGCCGATCACCGCGCCCTGGACCAGGAAGATCCGGGCGATGGCGGGGGACGTGAGGCCCATCGCCTGCAGGATGCCGATTTCACGGGTCTTGTCGGTTACGACCATCGTGAGCGTCCCGACGATGTTGAAGGCAGCCACGACCATGATGAAAAAGATAACCAGTCCCATGGCGAGCTTTTCCAGCTGGAGAGCGCTGAAGAGGCTGGAGTTCTGCGTCTGCCAGTCGAGCGCCCGGTAGGGGTAGCCCAGCCGCTTCTCCAGCGCCGCGCCGATCTCCGGTGCCCGGTCGGGGTCCTGCACCCGCACCGCGATGCCGGACACGGCGTCGCCCAGGCCGGTGAACCGCTGCGCCATCTCCCTGGACATGACGACAAACTGGTTGTCATACTGAAACATGCCGGTGTCGAAGAGTCCGGTAACCTCGAACTTCCAGAATCGGGGCACCGCGACTCCGAGCGCCGGGTTGATCTTGGCCTGGGTGACCGGTACCAGGGTGACGACGTCGCCCGGATAGACCGAAAGGCGGGAGGCCAGGCGGGTGCCGAGGAGCACGCCGCCGTCCACTCCGGGCTTGCTTGCCTTGAACGACAGGTCGCCTTTGGTCACGGCCTGAGGCAGTGAGGTGACCGACCTACTTCCAGTATCGGGATCGAACCCGACCAGGTTGACCCCCTCGCCGTAGTCCTGGCCCGCGGTAATTCCCGCCTGGCTTATGACCTCGGGACTGGCCGCCACCACCCCAGGCTGCTTACGGATCTCCTTGATGACGCCACGCCAGTCATCCAACCGGAGGCCGGAGCCGAAGGTGAGAATGCGAAGATGGGGGTTAGCCACCAGGATGCGTTCGCGCAGGTCATCGCGCAGCCCGTTCATGACCCCGAGCACCACGATGAGCGCGGTGACCCCGACCGCCACGCCGCCGGTGGAGATCACCGTATTGAGCGAGGCCGTGCGCGCCGTCCGCCGGCTCCGGAGATAGCGCCGCGCGATCCGCCACTCCAGCCTGGCGCCCGCACGAAGCTTGCGCCACTCGGCCGCCGGGGGCCAGCGGAACCATGCGCCCAGCTTTTTCATGAATCCTCCGGACGCATGACAGGAAAGATGATCACGTCACGAATCGAGGGCTTGTCGGCGATGAGCATCATCAATCGATCGACGCCGAGGCCGAGGCCGCCCGCTGGAGGCATGCCGTATTCCAGCGCCCGGATGTAGTCGGCATCGTAGCTGTGCGCCTCCTGGTTGCCGGCGGCCCGCTGCTGCACCTGGTCCTCGAACCGGCGACGCTGATCGTCGGGATCGTTCAGCTCGCTGAAGGCGTTGACCAGCTCCCGCCCGCCCACGAACAGCTCGAACCGCTCGGTGAGCGATGGGTCGCTTCGATGCTCCTTGGCCAGCGGCGAAAGCGCCTTGGGATAGTCCAGGACGAACGTCGGCTGGATCAGATGCGGCTCGAGGAACACCTTGAACACCTCGTCTTGCAACCGGGCGCCGGACAGGGCCGAGACCGCCTGCGGATCGCCGTGGGCCTTGAGGAGCGCGGTGCGCATCTCGTCCTCGGTTGCGGTGCGCAGGTCGAGACCGGTCCGCGCCCGGATGCCGTCTATGAACGGCACCCGCTCAAACGGGGGCGTGAAGTCCAGCCTGACGCCGGACCGCTCCAGCACTCGGGTACCCAGGCAGTGCTCCACCACGCCGGACATCATCGCCTCGGTCAGGCTCATCATGTCGGTGTAGTCGGCATAGGCCTGGTAGAGCTCCAGCATGGTGAATTCCGGATTGTGGGTCCGATCCATCCCTTCGTTCCGGAAATCGTGCCCGATCTCGTAGACTCGCTCGATCCCCCCGACCAGCAGTCGCTTGAGATAGAGCTCGTCCGCAATCCGGAGGTAGAGCGGCATATCCAGCGCATTGTGGTGGGTCACGAAGGGCTGCGCGGCGGCACCGCCATAGAGCGGCTGGAGAATGGGGGTTTCGACCTCGAGAAACCCGCGCTCGTCCAGGAACCGCCGGATGAAGGCGGTGGCCCTGGCGCGGAGCACAAAGACCTGGCGGACATCCGGATGCACGGCCAGGTCGGCGTACCGCTGGCGGTAGCGAAGCTCGGAATCGGTCAGGCCGCCGAAGGTGACCGTCCCTTCCGGCCCGGTCTGGGTCTTTCCCCGGGGGAGAGGGCGAAGCGACTTGGCAAGCAGGGTTATATCCGTGGCCCGAACAGTGACTTCGCCCGCCTTGGTCCGGAACAGTCGCCCGGTAATGCCGACGTGATCGTCCAGGTCAAGGAGATCGACGAGGTCGTAACGCGCACCCAGCACATCCTTCCTCAGATAGACCTGAATGCGGCCGCTGGGGTCCTCGATGTGGCCGAACACGACCTTGCCCTTCGGACGCCAGGACTCGATCCTCCCCGCAACCGACACCTGGGGCCCGTCCTTGCCCATCTCGTCACGGTAGGCGGCGAGTGCTTCCACCCCAGTGTGGGTACGCTCGTAGCGGTAGGCAAACGGCTGGATCCCCAGCGCCTCCAGCGCCGCCCGTTTCTCCCGCCGGGCGTCCTCGACGTACGAGCGTTCTTCGACCGTCGCCATTAGGCCGCTTTTCCCCCGAACCGCTTCAGGTATGCCTGAATGAACGTGTCCAGATCTCCGTCCATGACTCGCTGCACGTCGCCGACCTTTACCTCGGTGCGATGGTCATTAACCATGGTATACGGCTGAAAGACGTACGACCGAATCTGATTGCCCCAGGAGTTGTCGGTCTTGGTAGCCTCCACCACTGCCCGTGCCGCCTCCTGCTCCTCCAGCTTTTTCTGATAGATGGCCGCGCGCAACATCTTCATGGCGGTGGCGCGGTTCTTCGTCTGGCTGCGCTCCTGCTGGCAGGAGACCACCGTGTTGGTCGGCACGTGGGTGAGTCGCACGGCCGAGGACGTCTTGTTGACGTGCTGCCCGCCGGCACCGGACGCCCGGAAGACGTCCATCCTGATGTCTTCCTCCCGCAGATCCACCTCGATGGTGTCGTCAATGTCCGGGTAGACGAAGACCGAGGCAAATGACGTATGGCGGCGCGCCTGCGAGTCGTAGGGCGAGATCCGCACCAACCGGTGAACGCCCTTCTCCGCCTTGAGGTAACCGTAGGCGTATTCGCCCTTGATCTCGATGGAGACCGACTTGATCCCGGCTTCCTCGCCAGGAAGCAGATCGAGGACCGCAACCTCGAAGCCGTGGCGTTCCGCCCATCGCACGTACATCCGCATCAGCATCTCGGCCCAGTCCTGCGACTCGGTGCCGCCGGCGCCCGGATGAATGGTCAGGATCGCGTCGCGCGCGTCCTCCGGCCCCTGCAGCATCGCCTGGAGCTCGAAGGCCTCGGCAGCCGCATCGAGCTCGTCGGCTTCCCGGGCGAGATCGGCCGACATGGACTCGTCCGGCTCCGCCGCCAGGAGCTCGGCCATCTCGAGCGCGCTGTCCAGCCGGCGATGCAGGGTATCGTAGGGGATGAGCCAGTTTCTGAGGACCTTGAGCTGCTGAACCGAGGCTCGCGCCGCTTCCGGGTCAGCCCAGAAGCCCGGCAGAGCCTGCTGCTCCTCAACCGATTTCAGCCGCTCGGCCTTGCCCGGCAAGTCAAAGAAAGTCTCGAAGTTCAGCGACGCGGCGTTGCAGGTCGGTCAGACGATCCACGAGGTCCGACATGCCAACTACTCCATGCAAGGGGATAGGGGAAAGCTAATGGGGAGATGCGAGAATTGGGGAGTAAGAAGTGAGAGGTAAGAAGGTGGAGGCGTCGTTATCCCGAGAGCCTCTCCCGGATCCACGACATCCCCTCCCTCTCACCTCTCACTTCTCACTTCTCACCTCAAAAGATCTGGCGGCCCCCGGCGAGAATCTCGTTCAGAGCCTCGCGGAAGTATCCGGTCGACTCGGCGACATCGCGGCCGACCTGGTCGGCGTACTCTTCCCAGCTCTTCTTGATCTCCTCCTCGAACAGCTCCTTCAGGTTCCCGTCCCGCATCCCTTCCTGCCGCTTACCAGGGTGGTAGACCACCATGTCGGAGATCAGCGCCCGCGCCAGGCGCCGGGCCTTGAGGGCGGGATCCTGGGACAGGAATGGATTGGTCGGGCGGCTGCCGGCCGGAGCGGGCGGATGTGGAGCCGGAGTGCTGGCAGCCCCGGCCACCGGCGAAGCCGGCTTGGGCGGCGTCGGGCCGGGCGAGCCCGGCCTGGGTGACGCCGGAGCCGCGGGTGCTGAGAACGGCCGGGCCGGTGCAGACGGGGCCGCAGGGGTGGCCAGGACAGGCTTCGAGGGTGGAGGCGCCGCCGAGCCCGCGGCGCCTCTTGCGACTGGTGCCGCGGGACGCTGGGGCGCCGCCGGTCGCTGAGGAGGCTGCACCGGGGCCGGCGCAGGCTCACTCCGCACCGGCTCGGCTCGACTGGGCTCTGCCCTAGGAGGCTCGGTCCGGCTCGGCTCGGCGCGAGGCGGCTCCGGGCGCGCAGGCTCGGGGCTAGGCGGTTCCAGCCGCGGTACTTCGGCGCGGGCCGGGGCGACCGGCGGCGGAGCGACCGGTGCCGGCTGGGAAGGCGTGGTAGTTACCGCGAATACCGCGCTGCAGACCGCACAGCGCGCCCGGACGCCGGACTCAGGAACCTTGGCGGGGTCGACGCGATAGACGGTGGCGCAATTCGGGCACGTGACGTTCATGTCATCATCCTCAGGCCTGCTCCCTGGAGGTCGGTCCGGTTCGCTCTTCCCCGGTGACGCCCTGGCGCCGGTCGACCACGAACACCGACCCGGGCAGCGTCTTCGCGTAGCTCTTCATTTCGGTGGCAAGCTCGCTCACCTGAGCCGGATGCGCAAATCGGCGGTGCCGGTTGGTGACGATGCCGATCGACAGCGTCATCAGCGGCACCCGGTGCAGCTGGCCCCGCCGGTCCTTCCCAAAGAAGTACCCTGCCCTGCGGTCCTGCTCGTTGTACTGCAACGGGACCAGCGCATCGAAGACCTCGAGGATCTCGCTGCAAACCGGACTGATCTCATCGGCGGGAATGATGAAGATAAAATCGTCTCCCCCGATGTGACCCACGAAGCCTCGCGGTCCCATGAGGCCTCTCACCACGTCATGCAGGATTCGAGAGAGTATGTAGATGACCCGGTCGCCATCATAATAGCTGTAGCGGTCGTTGAACTCCTTGAAGTGGTCCAGGTCGGCATAACAGACCGCGAACTCCTGGCCGGACTCGAGCCGGCGCCGGATCTCGCGCTCGATCTCCGTCGTGCCGGGCAGCCTGGTCGACGGATGAACCGAGACGTCCCGCTCGGTCCGCACCAGCATGGCATCCATTCGGGATCGCTGCTCGGCTGGTGAAAACAGCCCGGTCAGGACCTCGTCCGCACCGGACGTGAACCAGGCCTGAACCTGTTCGGGATGGTGGGTCCCGGCCAACGTAGTAATCGGCACGATCGCGGTAAAGGCGTCGGCCTTGAGCCGTCGGACGAGCCCCACTCCAGCGGTTGCAGAGTTGTTCCCGTCCACGAAGAGCAGGCAGGGATGCCCCCGCAAAACGATTGATTCGACCTCGTCGGGCTGGCTAAGCGCCAGAAGGGGGAAGGCATGGGCGGTCGCCCACTGGCGCACCAGTGTGGGGACCGGACAGCCGTCCGGCGAAAAGAAAAGAATCGTCGGACGAGTCCGCACCAATCGCCTCTCGTAAGAAGTTATGTATAGCTAACTTAGGCCTCTCGCGAGGACAAGTCAAACCGGGGCAAACCTCCGTTTGCTGACGCCGGGGGAACCCGGTGCAAAAAACAGCAGTCGATGCCTGGGCAGCTCAAAAAACCGAACACCAAGGCGCCGAAACAGCAGGATCAGGGCCAAGGACGGACGGTCAGGCGGGTCGGACGGCTTAGAGCGGCTTGGCTTCGTCGATCAGCATGATGGGGATCCCGTCTTCCACGGGGAAAACCAGACGGCACGAGTGGCAGACCAGGGCTTCGGGCGAGACCCGGTACTCGAGATCGCCCTTGCACTTGGGGCAGACCAGAATCTGGAGGAGCTCGGGGGCCAGGGTCATGTGGGACTCCTTGTCGGGCTAGACAGTTTCGCGGTGCGGCGGGGGCGCTGCGACCGGACCTGCTGGTGGAGGGAACCCGAACCGGGCTAGCTCGCCAGAGTGCTTGCGCCAGTTCGGCAGCGCCTTGACCCAGGAATCGAGATACACCGGCGCGCCGATCAGCGCCTCGAGTCGATGCCGGGCGTGAGCGCCCAGCGCCTTGATGGTCTGGCCGTTCCGGCCGATGACGATGGCCTTCTGCGACTCCCGCTCGACGAAGAGCGTAACCCGAATGTACATGGGGC
>JBDTTD010000107.1:0-8249 GCA_039930805.1 Gemmatimonadales bacterium
TCCTTGCTCTTGAATGGCACCTGGTGCGCCTCCGGGTGAACACTCAGTCTGTGGTTGAGCCGCCTCCGTAACGCACCAGGCGACTGGAGAGATGCCGCTTCACCTCCGGCCATTCGGTGACGAGGATGCTGTACATCACGCTGTCGCGGACGGTACCGTCTCGCCGCGCCTGGTGATGCCGAATCACGCCGTCCTTCCGGGCGCCGAGCGCTTCGATCGCGCGCTGGGAGGCAAAGTTGCAGTTATCGGTTCGGAACCCCACCACTCGGCACCCCAACGTCTCGAACGCATGGCCGAGCAGGAGCAGCTTGCAGGCGGTGTTCACACGACTGCGCTGCCATGCTGCCGCGTACCAGGTGTAGCCGATTTCCACCCGGTCGACCTGGGGTACAATGTCGTGATACCGCGTGCTACCCACGATGGCGCCGGTCTCGAGCTCCCGGACTGCCCATGGCAGCATGTGGCCGGCCCGGTGGCCTTCGAGTGCATCGGCTATGTATTGGTCGGTCTGCTCGGGTTCGGGGACCGAGGTGAACCAGAGCTCCCAGAGCCGGCCATCGGCGGCGGCCACGGCGAGGCCATCCTGGTGCGCGGGGGTGAGAGGTTCGAGCCGAATTCCATGGCCGGCGAGCGTGATTGGCGCCGGTGCGATCACGAACGCTCAGCCATTTTGCTTGAAGAATTGAACCGCTCGCTCGTGTTTCTGCGCTGCGGCCCGCGACTTGAACGTGCCCAGGTTCCGCCGCTTACCGGTCCTGGGATTCTTCTTTCGGGAATAGAGACGGTACCGGCCGTCGCTGAGCTTACGGATCATTCACCAAGATGCAGCATCGGCCGACCTCCGTCGAGATCATTCCTGCCCTAAAGCCGCTGTTGACGATTGGTTGACGCATTCTGGCTACTCTCCCCTTTCCCCGGCTCAATCGCCCCTTTCGACGGTTGCCGCCGGGATGCCGCCCCGTATACCTTGGAACCCGCGCAAGCCTCATCGGGACTTACCCTAATGCCATCATCATCCCCTATGCCGTTCGAGACCTCGGTCGTTGCCGCCCCGCCGGCCGGCTATGACACGCCGCTGCTGGCGCTCGCGCTGCCGCGCGGACCGCTGTCTCCGTCACTCGCCTCTCTCGACAAGCAGACTGGCGGGTCCATCGGCCGCGTGCTTTCGATCGGCGACTTTTCGGCCAAGAAGGACGAGACGGCGGTGCTCTATCCCCCAGGCCCCGCGCCGCGCGTGCTCCTGGTCGGGATGGGCAAGCCCGAGGAGGTTGACCGCACCGCCATTCGGCGTGCTGCCTCCGTCGCGGCCAAGCGCGCTCGCTCCCTCGGTGTCCCTCGCGCCGCCTTCCATCTCTCCGCCGAAGCCCGGGGCAGGGTCAGCCATACCGATGCGGGCCAGATGATCGCCGAGGGGCTGAATCAGGGCGCCTGGCAGTACAACGAGATGAAGAAGCCGTCCGAAGAGAAGAAGCCGCCACTGGAGCGATTCGATGTGCTGGCCCATGACGGACCCGCCGATCTGATTCAGGGTCACAACGTAGGCGAGGCAATCGGTGCGGGGCAGACCTTTGCCCGGGGACTCCAGGTGCTGCCCGGTAACGTCGCCACCCCGAGCTACGTGGCCAATGTCGCCCGCGAGCTGGCCCAGCGCCACGGCTTCGGGATCACCATCCTCGACAAGGCCGCCATCATCAAGGAGAAGATGGGCGCGCTGATGTCGGTGGCGCAGGGTAGCGCCGAGGAGCCGCGCTTCATTGCCATCGAATACAAGGGCTCCAGTGCCGCCCCGATCGTTCTAATAGGAAAGGGCGTCACCTTCGACACCGGCGGCATCTCGATCAAGCCGGCGCAGAACATGGAGGACATGAAGTACGATATGTCCGGGGCCGCCGCGGTGCTCGGCACATTCGAGATGCTGGGCCGGCTCAAGCCGAAGGTGCACGTGGTCGGCCTGATTCCCAGCACCGAAAACATGCCCTCCGGCACCGCCGTCAAGCCGGGCGACGTGGTCACCAGCCACCTCGGCAAGACGATCGAGATCATCAACACCGATGCCGAGGGCCGGCTGATCCTGGCCGATGCGCTGTCCTATGCCCGGCGCTACGACCCGGCCGTCGTGGTAGATATCGCCACGCTCACCGGGGCTATCGTCGTGGCCCTGGGGCACACCGCGTCGGGTGTGATGGGTACCGACGCCGGGGTGGTCGAGGAGCTCCGCGGCGCCGGCGACCGGGCCGACGAGCGGGTCTGGCCCTTGCCGCTATGGGACGATTATCGTGATCTGATGAAATCCGACATCGCCGATGTCAAGAACAGCGGGGGACGCCCCGCGGGAAGTATCTCCGCCGGCTGGTTCCTGCGCGAGTTCGTGGACGGGTTCCCCTGGGCCCACCTCGACATCGCCGGCACCGCCTACTCCGACCGCGAGGATGTAACCCGGGTCAAGGGACCGACGGGAGTTGGGGTGCGGCTGTTCTCGGAGTTCGTGTTGTCCAGAAGCGTGAGCGGTGAGCGGGAAACAAAAAGTGTAAGCGGGACAAAGGCGTGAACGGGAAGCGACCCCGCGAGTCACTCCCAGCCCGAGTCACCTCCCGCCTACCGCTCACGCTGTTGCTTTTACCGCTCACGCTGTTCCCATTCCCGCTGCATGCCCAGATCGCCGCCGACGACACTACCACGATTGAGTCGGAGCAGGACACGGTCAGCACCACCGAGCAGTACCTGAAGGAACAGCTGCAGCTGAACGTCCGCGTTCCCGTGTTGCCCTTGCTTGACGTCGAGGGACCGCGCCCGCCGCTCACCCGCATCGTCTTCACCCGCGACTCCATCGAATGGGGCCACGCCGCGACGGTGGGCGACCTGCTCAGCCAGGTGCCCGGCGTGTTCCTCTGGCGCGGCGGGTATATAGGAAGGCCGGAGCCGGTGAGCTTCGAGGGGCGTGGATCCGCCTCGGCCGAGTACTACCTCGACGGCATCCCCTACGTGCCGGCCGGGGTGGACAGCATCAGCGTAGACCCCGCGCTGTTTTCCATTAGCCTGCTCGACCGGATCGAGGTCGAGCGCGGGCCCGGCCAGCTCCGGGTGCACCTCTTCACCAAGCGGCACGATCGCCTGGCGCCCCGGTCACGAATCGGGATTGCCCGCGGCGACAACAACTACGCGCGCTACGAGGCCTCGCTGGAGCGTCGCTTCCACTCCGGCCTCGGCTTCGGCCTGGCGGGCGACTATCTGAGCTCGCCCACCGCGAGCGGCGCCGGCAGCGACTATTCCAACACCCAGGTCTGGGCCCAGGGCAGCTATATCCCCTCCGAGCGATTCGGAGTTCAGTACCAACTGGTCCGCTCGGGGCCCAAACGCGACCCCTACGTGCGAGTGGCTCCCGGCTTCCAGGACACGATCAGCCTGGGCTACGACGCCAAGCGGACCGACGCGCAGATCCGGATGATGCTCAAGGGCCGCGGCGCCGAAGGACTCGGTCCCCGGATCGACATGATCTACGCTCGCACCGGCTGGAGCGGCGAAGGCTTCAAGCAGCAGATCAATCAGATCGGCGGGTACCTGAGCTATCGGGCGCCGAGCTTCTCGATAACGGGGTCCGCATTCCACCGCACCCGGTGGACCCCGCTGGACGCGCGGGCCAGCTTAGGCTGGAACCCGATCGCCCCGTTCAGCGCCCGGGGAGAGCTGGTGCACCTGCGACACTTCGGTGGGCGCAGTAGTGACTACGCCAACCTGTCCGCCGGGCTGGAGCTGGTTCGCGGGCTCGCGGTGACCGGGACCGCGCGAATCGGCAAGGTCGTCGCCACGCCCGCGATCCTCACCGATCCGGAGCAGGATGTTCGCGACTATCAGGCGGCTCTGGGCCTGAACCGCGCCCGACTGGGCTTTCAGCTGGCCTACGCCCGCACGTCGCCCTTCGTCCCGCCGGCCTATCCGGAGTACATCCGCATCGTCTCACTCGCTCCCAGTCCCCGGACCGAGTGGCTCACCGCCTCAGCCCGGCTGGCACCACTGCCGTGGATGACCTTGGAGGGCTGGTACAGCGACCCGCGGGGTGTTCTCACGCCCGACGGGATCCCACCCACTCATTCGGTGGTGGCGGGCACCATCCGCTCCAAGTTCCTTCGAACCTTCCCCAGTGGGATCTTCGATTTGAAGCTCAGACTGGCACTGGAGACCTGGGGCACCGGGGTCACCGGCCGCGATTCCCTGGGCGCACCGATCGCCCTCAAGGGCGCCACCTTCCTCCGGAGCCTGGTCCAGATTCAGCTGGACAAGTTCACGATTTACTGGGACCGGGGGAACCTGACCTCCAGCAAGTTGCCGTACGTGCCTGGGTTTCAGATTCCGGGCTTGGGCAGCAACTTCGGGGTGAGCTGGGAGTTTTTCAATTGAGTCGGGAGTCGGGAGTCGGGAGTCATGGCCGCATGACTTAGAATCGACTTCATGTCGCGCCGCTAACTCGTGGTGTTTGAACCGCATAAGATAAGCATACCCCACGGAATTCTGCTTCACGCTCCTGGCTCATGTCAGGTGACTCCCGACGCCTGACGCCCGACCCCTGACTCCCGACTCCTACCAATCTCCCCGTTTTCGGACTAACATTCCCGGCTATTCCGGCTCCCACGGAGGCTGTTTGCCGTATAGCATGACGGGCTTCGGTGCCGCGGAAGGCCCGGTGGCCGGCCGGCGGCTCCGAATCGAGATCCGGACCGTCAACCATCGCTACTTCAACCTCTCGGCCAAGCTCCCGGGCGACTTGAGTGCGCTCGAGGGGGAGTTGCGCGAGCGTCTCCGGCGCGACTTCGATCGGGGCCACCTGTCGGTGCAGGCTCGCTGGACCGAAAGCGCCGATGGCGAGACCGGCTTCACCGTGGATCTCGATCGAGCTCGCATGGTGGCCGCACGGCTCCGGGAGATGCAGTCCCTGCTCGGGCTTGGTGGCGAGGTGACGGTCGAGCTGGTGGCCCGGCAGCCTGACGTCCTCAGCTCCTCCGCCAACGGCGCGGGTGAGGTGGTCTGGAGTGAGGTCGAGCCGGTGGTGGCCCAGGCCGGGGCCGAGTGCCGGGCGATGCGAGCCCGCGAGGGTCAGGCGCTGACGGCAGAGCTGGTACATCGGCTCGACCTCATGGAGCAGTCGGCCCGCGGGATTGCGGCGCGGGCGCCGGAGCGGCTGGCCCGGGAGCGTGACCGGCTCAGGGGAGCGGTGGCCGAGCTGCTCGACGGACGCACGGTGAGCGAGGAGCGGCTGGCCCAGGAGCTCGCCTTCCTGGCCGACAAGCTCGACATCACCGAGGAGCTGGTGCGGTTCAGGGCTCACATGGCTGCCGCCCGCGAGGGGCTGACCGGCGACAAGCCAGTCGGCAAACAGCTCGGCTTTCTGGCCCAGGAGCTGGGTCGCGAGGTGAATACCATGGGCGCCAAGGCGGGTGATGCCGAGATCGCACAGCTGGTGATCGCCATGAAAGGCGAGCTCGAGAAGTTCCGGGAACAGCTCGAGAACCTCGAGTGAAGCGGCTGTTGCTCGTGCTCTCGGCGCCCTCCGGCGGCGGGAAGACGACCATCGCCAGGAAGCTGCTTCAGGCGCGGAACGATCTCGGCTACTCGGTCTCGGCCACGACCCGGCCGATGCGCAACGGAGAGCAGGAGGGAGTGGACTACTACTTCCTGACGCGCCAGGAGTTCGAGCGCCGCCGGGCCGCGCATGAGTTCCTCGAGTGGGCCGAGTATGGCGGCCAGCTCTACGGTACACTGAAACGAGAGATCGAGCGGATTCTCTCCGAGGGACGGCACGCGGTCCTCGACGTCGATATCGAGGGTGCCCGGCAGATCCGGAAGAACCTTTCCAATTCGCTCCAGGTTTTCGTGCTGCCGCCGTCGGCGGAAGTGCTGATCGAGCGGCTGAAGGGACGAAACACCGAGAACCGCGAGCTGCTGCGAAAGCGGCTTACCCGGGCGTCCGAGGAACTGACCGCCGTAGCCGAGTACGACTACGCGATCGTGAACCAGGATCTGGTCACGGCGGTGGCGGAAGTATCGGCCATACTGGATGGGAAGGCGGATGACCGCCTGGTGTGCCGCCAAGCCAGTCTGCCCTCGCAGATCGAGCGGCTGCGGCGGGATGTGGTGAAGGCGGCGGAGAAAATTTAAAAGGGAGTCCAGAATGAGAATCATCACCCCGAACGAGGTCGCCAAGCAGGCCGGCAACAAGTATCTCGGCGTGCTGGTTGCGGCCAAGTTCGCCCGCTACCTGAACGAGTTTCCCAAGGATCAGCTCCAGCAGCCCACCGAAAAGCTGACCACGAAGGCGCTCCAGGAGCTGGTGGACGGGGACCTGAATTACAAGCTCATCCGCCGTCGTCGCTCCGAGGCCTGATCGTGTGGGCCGGCCGGCACGTCGTCCTCGGCGTGTCGGGCGGGATCGCGTGCTATAAGAGCTGCATCCTCGCCCGCCGCCTGGTCGACGCGGGAGCCCGGGTAGACGCGGTCCTCACCGAGGGCGCCGCGGCGTTTGTGCGGCCACTGACGTTCGAGGCGCTGACGGGGCGCCCCGTCCTGAGCTCTCTCTGGGAGCCGGGCGGGGCGCTCTCGCATGTCCGGCTGGGCCAGGAGGCGGACATCGTCATCGTGGCGCCGGCCACCGCCCACCTGATCGCTCGGCTGGCCCAGGGTCTGGCTGACGACGTGCTCACCGCACTGCTGCTCGCCCGCACCGCACCGCTGCTGCTGGCTCCTGCAATGAATGACGAGATGTTCGCCAATCCGGCCACGAAGGCCAATCTCGACCTCCTGCGTCAGCGCAACGTCGCCATCGTCGGCCCCGAAATCGGACCGCTCGCAGAGGGGCCGTCGGAGCGTCCGGGGCGAATGAGCGAGCCGGAGACCATTCTGGCCTATGCCGCCCGACTGCTGCGAGCGGGCAAGCTGGGGGGCCGCCGGGTCGTAGTGACCGCCGGCCCGACCCGTGAGCCGATCGACCCGGTTCGGGTGGTCAGCAACCGCTCCAGCGGCAAGATGGGCTACCGGGTGGCCGAGGCGGCGTGGGAAAGGGGCGCGGAGGTGATCCTCATCTCGGGGCCCACCGCGCTGCCCTCACCGGTCGGCGTGCGGATGCGCCTGGTGGATTCGACTCGCGATCTGGAGGCCGCTGTACGCGCCGAGCTACCCCGCGCTGACGTGCTGGTGATGGCCGCTGCGCCGGCCGACTATCGGCCCACGAGCCCCAGCGACAGCAAACGCTCCCGGGTGGAAGGCGCGCTGGCGATCCCGATGGAGCCCACCGAAGACATCCTCAGTGCCACCAAGGTGAACCGGAAGAAGGGCAGCGTCATTGTGGGCTTTGCGCTCGAGACGGGCGATGCGGTGGCGAAGGGCCTCGCCAAGCTGGAGCGGAAGGATCTGGATCTCATTGTCGTCAACGACGCGCTGGAGCCGGGCGCCGGTTTCGAGAAGGACACCAACCGCGTAGCCCTGCTCGGCCGCGACGGATCGAGACGAATCCTGCCGCTGCAGTCGAAGCGGGAAGTGGCGGATGCCATTCTTGATGTGGTGGAGGAGGCACTTGGCTGACGAATTGCGGAGGTATCTGCAACAGCAGATGGAGCTGGGTGGGGCGGAGGTGGTGCTCGGTCGGACGGTCGGCCGGGTGGACAGGCGGACACTGTTTCCACCAAGCGATGCGCCGACCCTCGAAGAACCGGTGGTGCAATCCGTTCAGCCGCCCGAGAATCCGCAGGGGGCCCCGACCGACCGCCCGCCCGCCCGCCCGTCCGCCTGGAAGAAGGGCGCACCTCCCATTCCCGGTCCTGGTCTCGCCGTCGCATCTCCGAGCCACGCGCCGGGCGACGCGCTGGTGGAGCTAAAGACGCTGGATGAAGTCGCCGAGCGGATCCGTACCACTCATTGCTGCGCGTTGTGCCCCAATCGCATCAAGGCGGTGCCCGGGGATGGAAACCCGAGTGCGCGCCTCGTCCTGGTCGGCGAGGGGCCGGGCGCCAATGAGGACGCGCAGGGCTTTCCGTTCGTGGGACAGGCCGGGAATCTTCTCAACGGGATTCTGGAGGCGATCGAAGTGCCGCGCGAGTCAGTATACATCACCAACATTGTCAAGTGCCGGCCGCCGCAGAATCGGAAGCCCTTGCCCGATGAGATCGCGGCCTGTATTCCATATCTACATCGCCAACTGGAAATCATCCAGCCGAAAGTGATCCTTGCCCTGGGCAGCACGGCGGCCGAAGCCATGCTGGGGG
>JBDTTD010000108.1:0-8122 GCA_039930805.1 Gemmatimonadales bacterium
GAGACACCATCACTCAGTTCGAGGCCGCCACCGACAGCGCCAAGAAGGAGCTCGCCCGCGGTAGCGTGGCGGACGTGCGCAAGCGGCTGGAGAGCTATCGGTCGAGCCTCCTGCTGCTTCGGAGACTGGTGCCGGAGCGGAATGAGGTGCCCAATCTGCTCGACGATATCTCGACCCGAAGCAAGATCCGGGGCGTGACGCTGTCGCAGGTGGTGCCGCAGCCGGTCACTGCCGGGCCGGCGCCGTTCGACACCTATTCCTACAATATGTCGGTCATCGGCAAGTACGACCAGATCGGCCAGTTCCTGGCAGATATGGCCAGCCTGCAGCGGATCATCGTGCCGTACAACCTGTCGGTGGGAGCCGCCAACCCGACCTCCGCCAAGGCGCTGGGTGACAGCACCGGCTCGCTGCTCGAGGCCCGGTTCCAGGTCCGCACCTATGTGAAGTCTTCCAGCCCGGAAGGAGAGGCCAGTGGCACGTAACGTCTTTGGGCTCGCCCTTCTGGCGGCGCTGGCTCTGTCCGGCTGCTCCCAGCTGGACAACCTGCCGTTTCTGGGGAACAAGAAGGCCAAGGCGGCCGAGGCACAGGCGGCGGCGCTGCGCGCGCGCACCGACAGCCTGCGCAAGGTCCGCCGGATCGCCGATTCGCTCGCCCAGGTCCGCTATGTCTCGTGTGTGGACTCCGTCCGTACCGAGCTGGTCAAGCCGCCGGTGGCGGTGGTGAAGAGGACCAAGGCGTCCCGGAAGCAGAAGCCGCCGGCTCCGTCGTCCGAGGAGCTCATCGCGGCCCAGGCCCAGCAGGTCTGCGGAGCCGATTCCCAGGCTCCGCTCAAGACCGTGGCCAGCGATTCCGCCAAGCTGCCGGCTCCCGTGACTGCGGTAGCCAGCGCGAGCAAGCCCGATTCGGTGACGCCGACGGCAACGCCGGCACTCGATCAGGCCGCCCTCGATTCGGTGCAGAAGTCCAAAGAGACTGAGATGTATCGGGAGACCTTCGCCTACTCGGGATCTATCCGCGACCCGTTCAACTCGCTGCTCAACATGGCGAAGGCGGGCCCCGAAATCGCCGATCTCCAGCTGGTCGGGATCTACCAGAACATGCGGGTTCCCTCGGGTAGCGTGGCCGTATTCCGGGAAAGGGAAGGCGGCAAGCGTCATAAGCTGCGGGCCGGCGATCAGCTCGGCCGCTCTCGGGTGGTACAGATTCGTGAACGCGATGTCGTATTCATGATCGAGGACTTCGGCTTTGAACGCCAGGAAACCCTTTCGCTCAGGAAGCAGGAGGACGGAACCCCATGACCCGATTGTATCGCCTAGTGCTCGCCATCGCCGCGGTCTTCGGAGTGCCCTCGACGGCGCTCGCCGACGGCCCCGCGAGCGGAGAGGTCACGGGCGTCAGCGTCCAGGCTTCACCGGGACGCGCCGACATCGTGATCAACGTGCGCGGCGCGGTCGAGGTCCGCGACTTCATGCTGCAAGGCCCCAACCGGCTGGTGCTCGACGTCATGGGCGCCCGGTTGAAGGGCGATGCCTCGAGCCTCTACGACGGGGTCAAGCGTGGCGGGGTGCTCAACCTCCGCTACTCCCAGTTCCAGCGCGACGTGGTTCGGATCGTCCTCGAGCTCGATCACGCCAAGGACTATCACGTCGAGCGGGGCACCGACGCCATCCGGGTGTCGTTCGGTACCGACCAGTCCTTCCTGGCCTGGTCCTCGAACGATCCGGCACCGGCGGCTGCCCGGTCGAAGTCGCCGCGCCGCGAGCCCGAGGTTCAGCTCGCCGCCAACCGGTTCAGCAGCACCAGCGCCGAAGAGCCCCGGATCACGGTAGTGTGGGACCGGGCCAATATCGCCGACGTGGTTGCCGGTTTCGCCGCCTTCAGCGGTCGGACCGTCATCCTGGGCAAGGACATCAAGGGTGAAGTCACGGCCGAGATCAAGAATCAGCCCTGGCCGCAGGCGTTCCAGGCCATCCTGGCCTCGCAGGGCCTTTCCGCCCAGGAGATGCCGGGTGGCATCATCCGGGTAGACGCGCCTTCGGTGCTGGCGGCGCTCGACTCGCTGGAGCCGCTGGAGACCAGCGTGGTCCGGATCAACTACAGCAAGGCCGCCGACCTGGTGAAGAGCGTCGAAGGCACCCTGACCAAGGGCCGCGGCAAGGTCATTGCCGACGTGGGCTCGAACTCCCTCATCCTCACCGACACGCGCAGCAAGGTGGCCAACGTGGCCGACTTCGTGCGCGGTCTGGACATACGTACGCCCCAGGTGTCGATCAAGGCCAAGATCGTGTTCGTCGACCGGACCGACATCGAGGAGCTGGGCATCAAGTATGACCTGGGCAGCAGCAACCAGTTCTTCAACAAGCTGATCCAGCGTCCCGACCCGAACGGCTCCGGCGGACAGAACTACGACCCCAACGTGAACATCGTGGACGTAGGCGGCGGCTCGGTGTCGGCCATCGGAAACGCCAGCGGAACGATCGTCGGCTCCGCGCTCGACCTGGTATTCTCCACCGCCTTCGGGGGCTTCACCCTCACGTCCTTCCTGAGCGCGCTGGAACGGCAGGACCTGTCGGATGTCCAGGCTGAGCCAGTGATCACGACCCTCGACAACCGCAAGGCCGACATCCTCGTGGGTGAGGAAACCCCGGTACGCGTGATCGACGCCGGCGGCCAGGCGGGCGCGGCCACGTCCACGGTGCAGTTCAAGGAGACCGGTATCCGGCTCACCGTGACACCGCACGTCACCAGCAACCGCCAGGTTTCGATGGAGTTGCACACCGAGCGCTCAGCCGTCCAGGAAGTGACGGCGGGTGACCTGGGCTTCGTCTTCGCGACCCAGCGGGCCGACAACCAGCTCCTGGTAAACGATGGCGAGACCGCGGTCATCGGCGGCCTGACGGTTACCGAGGTGACCAACAGCCGGACCGGCATTCCGCTGCTCTCCGGGCTCCCGATCATCGGCAAGCTGTTCGGCTTCAGCTCGACCAAGGAAAACCGGCGCGACCTGATTATCTTGGTCACGCCCCGGATCATCGACGACGGCGGCTCGCCGCAGTGAACCGGCGGACGTCTTCAGATGTAGAACGAGCCCGGCGCGAGCCGGGCTCGTTCGTTAGTATCCGCAGAGGACGGACCTCCTTCCAAGGACCCTGTCGTGACACTCCGATTCACCACTGCAGGCGAATCGCATGGCAAGGCCCTCGTAACCATCGTCGAGGGCCTGCCGGCCGGTCTCCCGGTCTCGGCGGAATGGGTGGACCGGGAGCTCGCCCGGCGAATGCAGGGCTATGGCCGTGGGGCCCGCATGAAGATCGAGCGTGACCACATCGAGTGGCTCTCCGGCGTGCGGGCCGGTGAGACGCTGGGGTCGCCCGTCGCCATGCTGATTCCCAACCTCGACTGGGCCAACTGGGAAGACGTCATGGCCTATGAGAGCTCGGACCCTCCGGGTGAGCTTCGCCGCCGGCGGGTAACCCGGCCCCGCCCCGGACACGCCGACCTGGCCGGCCTGCTCAAGTACGACCGGCTCGACGGGCGGGACATTCTCGAGCGGGCCAGCGCCCGGGAGACCACCGCCCGGGTGGCGGCCGGAGCACTGGCCAAGCGGCTGCTCCATGAGTTCGGCGTGGAGATCGGCAGCCACGTGATATCGCTCGGGGGCGTCGAGACCGAATCGGCCCGGGGCCAACGCGGCGAGCCCCTGCCCTGGCCTCTGAATGAGGCCTCGGATCGCTCCGAGGTAAGGGTACTGGATACCGCGGCCGAGGCGGAGATCATTCGCCGGATCGACGCCGCCAAGAAGGCCGGCGATACGCTGGGTGGGGAGGTCGAGGTGGTGGCGCGAGGCGTGGTGGTAGGCCTGGGCAGCCACGTCAGCTGGGATCGCAAGCTCGACGGCCGTCTGGCCGGGATGCTGATGTCGATTCCGGCGGTCAAGGGAGTCGAGATCGGGATGGGTTTCGAGGCGGCCCGGAGGCCGGGGTCGGAGGTGCATGATCCGATTCACGGCGGGGCAGCGGGGCGGCGGGGCAGTGGGACGGCGACCGACACACGGGGCGGGTTCCGCCGCTCCAGCAACAATGCCGGCGGGCTCGAAGGCGGAATCACCACCGGGGAACCGGTGGTTGTTAAGGTAGCGATGAAGCCGATCTCCACCCTGATGTCGCCTCTGGCCACGGTGGACCTGGCCTCGGGCCAGCCGGCCAAGGCGGTCAGCGAACGGTCCGATGTCACCGCTGTCCCGGCGATGGGCGTGATTGCCGAGGCGCTGGTGGGGCTGGTGCTGGCGGATGCGATGCTGGAGAAGTTCGGCGGCGATTCCCTGTCCGAGATGCGGCGCAACTACACCGGATACGTGTCCGCCCTCGGAGCTCGCTGGCCTTCGCCGGCCGGCCCCCCAGGGAGCTGATGCCGCGACGCATCGTGCTCGTGGGCCTGCCCGGCGCCGGCAAGAGCACGGTGGGGCGGCTGGTGGCCGAGGCACTGCCGGCCCCTCTCATTGATATAGATGGCCTGCTGGTACGGGAGATGGGCATGCCGGTGAGTCAGATCTTCGGCATGGTGGGTGAGGCCCGGTTCCGGCAGTTGGAGCGCGACGCGGTGAACGCGGCTCAGGCCGGGGAACCTGGAGTGATTGTCCCGGGTGGAGGGTGGGCCGCGCAGCCGGGACTGCTGGACGCCGCCAAGACTGATTGCCTCTCGATCTATCTCAGATGCCTGCCCGGTACCGCGGCCAAGCGCAGCCAGGAAGGCGAGGCTCGGCCCCTCCTGGCGGGCGTGGATCCCGTCCAGAAGATGCGGGGGCTGTTGGAGGAGCGGGAACCGTTTTATGCCCAGGCCCACCATACGGTGCAGACCGAGCACAGAACCCCGGAGGCCGTCGCCGCCGAGGTCGTGATCCTGGCCCGGCAGCACGGAGGGTGGTAGCGCCGGGCTCCGCCTTGCTTCCGACCACGGGCTGCGGGTTTCTTGCTACCTCCCCATTTTGACCATTCGGTGACTTAAGCGGTTACACTGCAACTATGGCAACAAGAGCTAAAAAGCCGGGAAAGCCTGCCCCGAGCAAGCGCGAGGGGACGGGAAGGACGGGAAAGACGGAAGGGGTGCAAGCGGCCCTCCCGCAACCTGTTAAGGCGCCTGCCCGGAAAAAGAGTCGAGCCAAGGCCGCCGGCAACGGTGCCCGCAGCAAAGCGGGCGGTACCGCCCTCGTCATCGTCGAATCGCCCACCAAGGCCAAGACCATCGGGAAGTACCTTGGGGCCGGGTACGATGTCAGGGCAACCATCGGACACGTGCGCGATCTGCCTACCCGCGAGCTGGGGGTGGACGTGGAGCGCGGGTTCGAGCCGAAGTACGTGACCATCAAGGGCAAGACCAAGACCCTGTCCGATCTGAAAAAGGCGGCCAAGGGTGCTTCCGCCATCTACCTGGCCACCGACCCGGACCGGGAAGGTGAAGCGATCGCCTGGCACGTCGCCGGCCAGCTCAACTCGGGGGCGCCCACTCACCGTATTCTCTTCTACGAGATCACCAAGGCCGCAATCCAGGATGCGCTGCGGGTGCCGGGGAAGATCGACGATCGCAAGGTCGATGCCCAGCAGGCCCGTCGCATTCTCGACCGGCTGGTGGGCTACAAGGCCAGCCCGATTCTATGGCACACCATCAAGACCGGTTTGTCCGCGGGCCGGGTCCAGACGGTGGCGCTCCGGCTGATCGTCGAGCGCGAGCGCGATATTCGCGCGTTCAAGCCGCAGGAGTACTGGACCATCGAGGCGCTCTGCGCCAAAAACGGCCAGACCTTCGAGGCCGCGCTCCACAAGGTGGCGGGGCACAAGCCCCAGCTGGAGAACGCGGCCGATGCGCAGGCGGTGGTGGACGCGGTGCGGCCGCTGCCGTTCATCGTGTCCAAGGTCGAGAAGAAGAACCGGAAGAAGAATCCCGCCGCGCCATTTACCACCAGCACGCTGCAGCAGGAGGCCGCCAAGAAGCTCGGCTTCTCCTCCCGCCGCACCATGCGCGCGGCACAGGATCTCTATGAGGGCAAGGAAGTCGGTGAGGACGGGGCGGTCGGCCTCATCACCTACATGCGAACCGACTCGCCCGAAGTGTCGGATACCGCAATCGCGTCGGTGCGAGACTTCATTCGGAAGAGCTACGCCAAGCCGTACCTGCCGGATTCTCCCAACAGGTACAAGCCGAAGAAGGCCGCGCGGGTCCAGGGCGCCCACGAGGCCATCCGGCCCACCGACGTAACCCGCCGCCCGGAGCAGCTGCAGTCCTACCTCGAACCCGACCAGTACCGCCTCTACCAGCTGATCTGGCAGCGGTTCGTGGCCTCCCAGATGACGCCCGCGGTCTACGACATGACCATCGTGGATTTCGATCTCGGCCAGTACCTCTTCCGAGCCACGGGCTCGGTCCTCGTCTTCGACGGGTACCACGTGCTCTACACCGAGGGACGGGAGAAGGAAGAGGGCAAGACCATGGACGATCTGCCCCCGATTCCGCCGCTCGCCGTCGGCGATCGGGTCGAAGTGCGGGAGATCACTCCCTCGCAGCACTTTACCGAGCCGCCGCCCCGCTTCTCCGAGGCCAGCCTGGTCAAGGAGCTGGAGCGCCTGGGCATCGGGCGGCCGTCCACCTATAGCGCCATCATCTCTACGTTGTCGGCCCGGGAGTACGTCCGGGTCGACCAGCGGCGGTTCTTTCCGACCGACCTGGGCGAAACGGTCGAGAAGATCATGATCGGGAAGTTCCCCGAGATCTTCAACGTCGAGTTCACCTCCGGCATGGAGACCGAGCTGGACCGGATCGAGGACGGCGAGTTGGCCTGGCAACGAGTGCTGCAGGACTTCTACGGTCCCTTCAGCAAGGCGCTCGAGGCGGTAGACATGAAGGCCCTGGTGGCCGACGCGCACGGGCTCAAGCCCGAGTGGCTGGCGCAGGAGCGCTGCCCCAAGTGCGGCTCTCCGATCGAGCTCAGAACCGGTCGCTTCGGGCCCTACCTGGCCTGCCTTAAGTACAAGGACACCTGCGATTACGTGAAGTCGCTCAAGAAGGACAAGGTGCCCGATCGCCCCAGCGACGAGAAGTGCCATCTCTGCGGCTCGGCGATGGTCATCAAGACCGGACGGTTCGGAGAGTTCCTGGCCTGCACCACCTATCCCAGCTGTAAGGGCACCCGGTCCATCCCCATGGGCATCAAGTGTCCCAAGTGCGTCGAGGGAGACCTCACCGAGCGGCGCACCAAGCGGGGGAAGTCGTTCTGGGGATGCCTGCGCTATCCGGCCTGCGACTTCTCCACCTGGAACCGTCCGGTGCCGGAGATCTGCCCCGCCTGCGGGTACCTCGGCATGGAGAGGAAGATCAGCAAGGCCGAGGGGGAGAGCCGGAGTTGCCTGAAGTGTGGCCATAAGGTGGTAGTCGCCGAGCCGGAGGAGGTGGCCCTGGCGTGAGGGCCACCGTCGTCGGCGGGGGTCTTGCCGGCTCGGAGGCGGCATGGGCGCTCGCGGAGCGGGGCGTCCAGGTTACTCTGTACGAGATGCGGCCCCAGGTCCGCACCGCGGCGCATCAGACCGACCGGCTGGCCGAGCTGGTCTGCAGCAACTCCTTCAAATCGGTGGATCTCACCAATGCGCACGGCCTGCTTAAGGCCGAGCTTCGCGCGTTGGGGAGTATCCTCCTTCCGTGCGCGGATGCGGCCCGGGTGCCGGGCGGCACCGCGCTGGCGGTGGACCGCGAGGTCTTCTCCCGTGCGGTCCACCAACAGGTCACCTCGCACCCCAACATCACCGTGGTCCGGGAGGAGGTGGCCGAGCTGCCTTCACCCGGAATCGTGGCAACGGGGCCGCTGACCTCCGAGCGGCTGACGGCGGCCATCGTCGCCCGGCTCGGCTCCTCCGCGCTCGCCTTCTATGATGCCATAGCCCCGGTGGTGTCGTCCGACTCGCTGGACCACAGCAGGCTCTACGCCCTGTCGCGCTATGGAAAGGGCGAGGGGGACGACTACCTCAACGCCCCCATGGACGCGGACGCATATGGCCGCTTCATCGATGCGCTGGTCGAGGCCGACCAGTTCCATGGGCATGAGTTCGACGAGGTACCGTACTTCGAGGGCTG
>JBDTTD010000109.1:0-8050 GCA_039930805.1 Gemmatimonadales bacterium
GCGGCTCCGCGATCAGCACTTTTACAACCGCTCGCTCCTGGAGTCCAACATCGACGCTCTAATGACCACCGACCCACGTGGCATCATCACCGATATCAACAAGCAGATGGAGGCCCTGACCGGTTGCACCCGGGACGAGCTGATCGGTGCGCCTTTCAAGAACTACTTCACCGATTCGGGCCGGGCCGAGGCGGCCATCACTCGGGTGTTGAGCGAGGGCAAAGTCACTAATTACGAGCTTACCGCTCGCGCCCGGGACGGGACGCTTACCGTGGTCTCCTACAACGCGTCCACCTTTCACGACCGTGACCGGAGCCTCCAGGGCGTGTTTGCCGCGGCGCGCGACATGACCGAGCTGAAGCGTTTCGAGCAGACGCTGCAGCTGAAGAACGTCGAGCTGGAGGACGCGAGCCGGATGAAGTCGGAGTTCCTCGCCAACATGTCACACGAGCTGAGGACCCCGCTGAATTCGATTATCGGATTCTCCGAGGTGCTCAGGGACGGTCTCATTGGCCAGATGACGGATCAACAGCGGGGATTCATCGGTGACATTTTCGGCAGCGGCATTCACCTGCTCTCCCTGATCAACGACATCCTCGACCTCTCCAAGGTGGAAGCCGGCAAGATGGCGCTCGAGCTGGAGCCGTTGCAGCTGTCTTCGTTGTTCGTGAATAGCCTGTCCATCATCAGAGAAAAGGCCGCGACCAGGGGAATCCGCCTGGATGCCGATGCGGCGGAGGAGCTGGGTACAATCCAGGCGGATGGACGCAAGGTCAAGCAGATCGTGTACAACCTGCTCTCCAATGCGGTCAAGTTCAGCCTCGACGGCGGTCAGGTGACCTTGCGCGCAAGCCACGTGCCGCGTGCCGACGTCGGCACGTTGTCCGGCTCCTGGGCGGGCCGGACCCTCCCGATGGCCGACAACCAGTACGCCGACTTTCTCAGGATCAGCGTGAGCGACACCGGTATCGGCATTTCGCCGAACGGGATGGAGCACCTGTTCAAGCCCTTCAGTCAAATAGACAGTTGCCTGGCTCGACAGTTCGAGGGCACCGGACTGGGCCTGGTCATGGTAAAGCTTCTCGCCGAGCTGCACGGCGGCACGGTGGCGGTACAGAGTGCTCTGGGTCAGGGGTCCTGCTTCACGGTCTGGCTGCCACTCCGGCCGGTTATGGAAGGAATGGGTGGGTCGGCCAGAGAGCCGGCCGGTTCCCAGGGCGAGACGTGGGCGGACGCGCGCATCGCGATGGTCGTGGAAGGGGACCTGAAGTCAGCGGGCCTGATCCGGGTTCAACTCGAGGCGGAGGGCTTCACGGTGCTCCACGCCGCCTCAGCCGAGGCCGCCCTGCTGCTCGCGAGGCAGCAATCGTTGTCGCTGATCACCCTGGACATCATGCTGCCCAATATGGACGGCTGGGAATTCCTCAGCCGCATCAAGCAGGTGCCGGAGCTGCGGCGCATTCCGGTCGTGATCATCTCGATCGCGGCGGATCGGAATCGAGGTTTCTCCCTTGGCGCGGCGGCCATCATGCAGAAGCCGATTTCCCGGCAGGAGCTGTATGAGTCGCTCGTCGATCTGGGCCTGCTTCCTCTCTCCCCGGGCAAGGCGCTCAAGGTCCTGGTGGTCAACGACGATCCCAAGGCGATTGAGCTGATTGCCGTCCGCCTCACGAGTCTGGCGACGACCGTTCTACGCGCGTACGGCGGTCAAGAGGCCATCGACATCGCGCGGCAGGAGCTGCCAGACGTCATGGTGCTCGACCTGATGATGCCGGTGGTGAACGGCTTCGACGTGGTGGAGGCGCTCCAGAACCGACCCGAGACGGCGCGGATTCCAATTCTGGTGGTGACAGCCAAGCGGATAACCGACGACGACCGCGCCAAGTTGGGTGGCCAGGTGAGGACAATCATGGAAAAGGCGACCTTCGACGGTGACCGCTTTACGGCCGAGGTCCGCAAAGCCATTTCCGGCCGCCAGGTGGTGGCCTGATATGCCGAAGCTCCGGATCATCCAGGACGACTCGGCCAGGGCGCCGGGCACGACTCGCACCGCGGCGTCGGCGGGAGCCGGCATTGCCCTGGTGCTGGAACACAACCTTACCTCCGCCAGGCTGATCCAGCAGCAGCTCGAGGCCGAGGGCTTCAGGGTAATGCCGGCCTCCTCCAGCGCGGCCGCGTTAGCGATGGCGGTGCAGTATCCTCTGTCGCTGATCGCCCTGAACATCATGCTGCCCAACATGGACGGCTGGGCATTCATCAGTGGTCTCAAGGCGATACCTGACCTGCGCCGCGTCCCGGTCGTCATCATCTCGAGTTCCGCGGGTCCCAATATGCGGTTCTCGCTGGGCGCAGCGGCGCTCATGGAAAAGCCGATCTCCCGCCAGCTGCTTTACGAGTCACTTGTCGACCTGCGCCTGCTTCCCCTCTCGCAGGGCCGCCAGCTGAAAGTCCTGGTTGTGGATGACGATCCGAAGGCGGTGGAGCTGATCGCCGTCTATGTCCAGAGTCTGGCCAGCTCCGTGTTACGCGCCCACGGGGGTCGGGAGGCGATCGATGTCGCCGTCCGGGAGCTGCCGGACGTGATCGTGCTCGATCTGATGATGCCGGAGGTGAACGGCTTCGACGTGGTGGCGGCGCTCAACGGACATCCCGACACCGCTCGTATCCCGATCCTGGTGGTTACCGCCAAGATGATCACCGCGGAGGACCGGGCCAAGCTGAGTCGCTCCGTGGCGGCGATCGTGGAAAAGGCCGGTCCCGATTCCGACCGCTTCATAGCCGAAGTCCGGCGAGCCGTTTCCGGTCGCCAAGTGGGCGTCTGACATGGCCAAGGTGCTGATCGTCGAGGACAACACCGCCAATATGACGCTGGCGATATTTCTCCTGCAGTCGGTAGGCCACACCGTGCTCAGCGCGACGGACGCGGAGGCCGGACTCGCCCTGGCTCGCGACGAGCAACCCAACCTCATCCTGATGGACATCCAGCTTCCCGGTATGGACGGGCTCGAAGCCACGGCACTGCTCAAGGGCGACAGCTCGACCGGCGCCATCCCGGTGATCGCCCTCACGGCTCTGGCCATGAAGGGCGACGAGGAGCGCATCCGAGCCGCCGGCTGCGATGGCTACATCGCGAAGCCGATGCGCTATCAGGACTTTCTGAACACCATCGCGGCCCAGCTGGCTCGAGCATGACCGCCTCGCCCGATGTCGGCTCCCGCCTGCCGCGAATCCTGATCGTGGATGATGAGCTCCACGAAAGGAAGCTGCTGGAGGTCATGCTCAAGCCGGAAGGCTTTCTGCTCCTCACCGCCGCTAGCGGCAAGGAAGCTCTCGCCATCCTGGCGCAAGAGCCGCAGCCCGACCTCGTCCTGCTCGACGTCATGATGCCTCACATGGACGGCCATCAGGTGGCGGACCGCATCAAAGGCAGCCTGGCCACCAGGAACATTCCGATCATCATGATCACCGTCCTGGATGATCGGAAGACCAGGATGCTCGGCCTGAATGCCGGCGCAGAAGACCTCCTCACCAAGCCGGTGGACCGGGCCGAGCTGTGTGTCCGGGTAAGAAACCTCCTGCGCCTCAAGGCGTACGGGGCCCACTTCGACCAATACAGCCAGACCCTCGAGGCCGAGGTTGCCTCTCGCACCGTCGACCTGCGGGATGAGCGCGACCGGTCTCAGCGCTTTCTGGACACGGCGGCGGCCATCATGCTCGCTCTGGACACGGACGGCCGGGTCACCCTCGCGAATCGCTTCGCGTGCACCGTCCTCGGCTGGACGGAAGCCGAGCTGCTGGGCCGGGACTGGATCAACACCTGCCTTCCTGCCCGGGTACGGGCGGCGAGCCGATTGAGACTGGAGGGCCTGCTCAACGGAAACCCTTCCGTGAGCGAAAACCTCATCCTCACCCGGGCGGGCGAGGAACGCCTGATCGAGTGGCGCAACACGGTGCTGCGCGATGACACCGGCCGGGTCACCGGCACCTTCAGCTCCGGCACCGACATCACTGAGCGAGCCCTCGCCGCCGAGGCGCTGCAAACAGCGGAAGAGCGGATGCGGGTTGCCCTGTCCGCTACCGGTGTAGGAATCTGGGACATGGATTTCGTGACCGGAAAGAACCGCTGGTCCGAGACCCTCGAATCCCAGTATGGCCTGAAGCCGGGAACCTTCGGCGGCACCTTCGAAGCGTTCCTGGCCGGTGTTCATCCTGAGGATCGCCCAGAGCTGCTGGAGACGATGGCCGAGGCCAGCAACGCCGGCGCCGATTTCTCTCTGCTGCATCGAGCCCTCTGGGCAGACGGCACGGTGCGGTGGTTGAGTGCCACGGGCCGAATTCATCTCGGGAAGGACGGTAAGCCGCTGCGCGGCGTCGGGATCTCCCAGGACGTCACGGAACGCCGGACATTGGAGCGGCAGAACCAGCAGGCCCTGAAGATGCAAGCCGTTGGGCAGCTGGCCTCGGGAGTCGCCCACGACTTCAATAATCTCCTCACCGTCATTCTCGGGTGCGCCGAACTGGTCGCCCTGGATACCGCCGTGACTCCTCACCACGCGGAGGATCTCGGCGAGATCATCAAAGCGGCGCTCCGCGCCCGGGGGCTGACCCAGCAACTGCTCGCCTTCAGCCGGCAACAAGTGCTGCAGGCCGCACCGCTCGACCTGAACAAGCTGATCACCGACATGACCGGCATGCTCGGCCTTTTGATCGGCAATGGAATCCAGGTAAAACTGGATCTGGCACCCAAGCTCTCCCTGGCGTTCGCGGATCGCGGCCAGATGGAGCAGGTCGTCATGAACCTGGTGGTCAACGCCCGAGACGCCATGCCCGACGGCGGGAGGGTGACGATTGAAACGAAGGACGTCGAGCTGGAGAGCTCTTCCATCCCGGGGCATTCCTCCATTCCCGAGGAACCGATCATGGAGGGGCAGTACGTCATGGTCGCCGTCACCGACACCGGAACCGGCATGAGCAGGGAGACCCGAAACCGGTTGTTCGAGCCGTTCTACACCACCAAGGAGCCCGGGAAAGGCACCGGTCTCGGCCTTTCTACCACGTACGGCATCGTCAAGCAGAGCAAAGGGTACATCTGGGTGCACAGCGAGCCAGGGGAGGGGACGACGTTCAAGGTCTACCTGCCGCGTTCCAACCCCGACGTGCCGGTGCCGGCCGCAGCTCCTGCGCCCACCCCGGCCATCAAGCGGGCGTCGCAGACCGTGCTGCTGGTCGACCACGAGACCAGTGTGCGGCGCCTCTCGCTGCGCATCCTGGCCGATGCCGGCTATCAGGTGCTGGAAACGTCGAACGGATACGAGGCGGAGAAGGTCCTGGCGCAGCATTCCGGCTCTATCGACCTCCTGGTGACCGATGTCGTCATGCCAGAGGACAGTGGCCCGGAGCTCTTCAGTCGGCTGAAGGCGCGCGCGCCGGGGTTGCGGGTGCTGTTTATGTCCGGTCACACCGGGCCAGCTGCCGCACGCAAGGCGGGTATCGACCGCGGCACGCCGTTCGTGCAGAAGCCCTTCACGGGGGCGGAGCTGGTCCGCCAGATACGGGCGGCGCTGGATGGATAGGGCTGGGGAAATCTGAGTGGAGAAGCTACTGGGCTTTATCGGCGCTACGGCGGTTGGTGCTGGAGGCTGGTGGCTTGGAGCTCACCTAGGAGTCATGACCGCATTTACGCTCAACGTCGTCGGGACGGGGGTAGGGATGTATGCCGGTCGCCGGGCGGCAAGACACTATTTCGGGTAGGACCAGCGGGCAGCCCGCCGCGTGAGCGGCGGGACTACCCCGGGTGCATGTACTACGGAGCAGGATTGGTGAGGTTGGTTGCGTCGAGGGTAACCGCAGTCTGCGCCAGCGCCCGGCCCAGCATGACCGTCCCGGTGTTCATCGAGATCAGCGTCTGGGACAGAATGATTCCCTTGAAGTTCGCTGTGGTCCCCAGCGTGGCCTGCCCGGCGACCTGCCAGAAGACGTTCTTGGCTTGGGCGCTGCCCGCCAGGGTCACGATCGCGGCGTCGGCCACCGTAAGATCCTGCGCAATCTGGAAGATCCAAACCCCGTTCGCGCCACCCTCGAGGGTAACACCGGCAGCGGGGATATCGACCCCGGTTCCCCACTTGTAGAGACCGGGAGCAAGGGTCAACCCGCCGATATTTCCGGCGCCCAGCTCGGTGAAGTCAGGTAACGTGCGGCCTGCCGCATCGGTGAACGCCGTCTCCATATCGAGAACGGCGGTGGTCAGGTTGGCCGGCGTCGGCGGGTCATAGTCGGACGCGTACACATTGCCATTCACAAGACTCGAGGTGGAGAAGGTGGTCGGAGGGTCGGTCAGGGCGAACCCGGTGATGAGGGAAGCCGCGGCCGGGCTCAGTCCGATGTCTCCCACCACGGAGGTAGTACCGGTAGTCGAGACGCCGGACTTGGCCAGAAGGACGTAATCCCCCGCCGTGCCCAGGTCCACAGTCGCCGGACCATTCGCCGGGGTGAGAACCGTGGTGAAACCCCAGGTCTTCAGAACGGCCAAGGGGGTGCCGCTCAGATCCGTTGCCCCGGTCGAGATCGTGGCCGTGTAGCTGGTGTTGGAGGCGAGGGCCACGGACGGCACCAGCTTGGCGGTCGTGCCGGTGTACGTTACCACGCCCGTGACCGGGGTAACACCCTGGGCGAGGGTGAACGTAGTTGCGTTGATCGTGCTCGGCTCCATGGCTTCGCTGAAGACCGCGGTGATGGCGCCGTTCCGTGACGCGCCGGTTCCGGCGCTATTGGGGTTGGTCGAGATCACGGTCGGGGCGGCGTTCGCGCCGCCAGTGGGGTTGTCGTTGCATGCCGCGGCAAACAGCGCGACGGTAGCGAGCAGGATCGCGTTACGGGTCATGCGGCCTCCGATAAAGGGATCGCCTGTCGAGGAGGCCGACAACGATGAGAATGAAGTGCCCGCGAAACCCCTAAGCCTCGGCACACCCTGCACCCTGACAGCCAGGCACCGAGTTCATGTTAGGCTAGCCGCTTAATTGTGGCTGTCAAGTATCAGGTAATTGCCTAGATCATTGGAGCTACTTAAGTTAGCGGCCTAACCTACAGAGGACGCGATGTGGACGTATCCCCGCCTGACCGCGTTCGGGACCTCATAGCCGAGCTCGGGCTGATCCCCCATCCGGAGGGCGGCTACTACGGCGAGCTGTACCGTTCGGGCGCCACGGTGCTTCCGGCCGATGGGCGGGGCCCACGCGCGGCCCTGACGACGATTTACTTTCTGCTGCCAGGCGAGGCGGTGAGCCGCTGGCATCGGGTGCAATCGGACGAGGTCTGGCACTTCTATGAGGGCGCGGCACTCGATCTCTGGATGGCGTCACCCCACGGTGACGGAATCCATCACCACCGCCTCGGCCCGCTCGATGGCGAGCAGACCCCGGCGTGGACCGTCCCCGCCGGCTGGTGGCAGGCCGCGCGACCTGACGGGTCATACACCCTGGTCGGCTGCACCGTTGGACCGGGATTCGATTTCCGGGACTTTGTCCTGGCCGCCGGTCTGCCCGACGCCGCCAGGGAGCTCCGCACCAGCCATCCCGAGCTGGCCGAACTCCTGTAGCTCCACGGTGAGTGGGACCGGAGCTAGAGAAGGAGACAGTCCGACGTCTTGTGAGACCTTGGACCCGGGAGACATCCGCGGGTGGCAGGCTGGCGGAGGGCAAACCGTTTAATATCCCCAGTAGTACACTCCGGCGGGCGAGTCAGCCCACGCCACGGCACAGGAGTTCTACCGACAAGGAATGGACAGCAGATGAGAGATGCTCCTCACCACAGCGAGGCTGAGCGCCTGGCCGCGCTACATAGCTATGAGATCCTGGACACGCCTGCTGACGGGGCCTTCGACCGGATAACCGCGCTCGCGGCCCGCTATTTCCAGGTGCCGGTCGCGCTGGTTTCCCTGGTAGATGAGGATCGAATCTGGTTCAAGTCGCGGCATGGGCTGGAAGCGGAGCAGATCCCCCGCTCCCCCGGGTTGTGCGCCTCCGTGATCATGAGTGACGATGCCTATGTGGTC
>JBDTTD010000110.1:0-8005 GCA_039930805.1 Gemmatimonadales bacterium
GGAGAAGAAACGGTTTGGCGACATACCTGCCTCCAGGCGGTAAAGAGGAACCACGTGGCCTTCCTGTCTGGAAACACGCAAAAAGAGGCCAGATGGGCTCACGAGGTCCTTGAGCCCTTTCTTGACCCAGACAAGCCCGACAAGTACCCTAGGCGATACGGGATCCCAATATCCCTCCTAGGCATACACGGCGGCGCGATGACCCCCGGATCGACCCAGTCGGTGACCGACTTGCTGCAGGCCTGGGCCGCAGGCGACCACGCAGCGCTTGATGAGCTCCTGCCGCTGGTCTACGACGAGCTGCGACGACAGGCCAGACGCTACATGCGCGCCCAGCCGGCGGGCCACACCCTTCAGACGACGGCGTTGGTGCACGAGGCCTATCTCCGCCTCGTTGGTCAGTCATCCGTGGAGTGGAAGGGCCGCGCTCATTTTTTCGGCGTGGCCGCCAAGGCGATGCGCTCGATCCTGGTCGATCACGCCCGTGCCCGAAGTGCGGCCAAGCGCGGCGGGTCGGCGCGTGCCATCACGCTTGACGATGCGGGCGGGGTTGCCGGACCGCAGCCGAGTGTGGACGTGCTGGCGCTCGACGAGGCACTCGGGCGGCTGGCCGAGCTGGACTCGCGGAAGAGCCAGCTCGTGGAGCTGCGCTATTTCGGCGGGCTCGGCATCGCCGAGGCGGCGGCCGTGCTGGGCGTCTCACCGGCGACGGTCAAGCGCGAGTGGACCACCACGCGAGCCTGGCTCAGGCGTGAGCTGAGTGTCGCCTAAAACGCCCGAGGTCATGAGCCCGGATCAGCCTGAGAGTCGGCTCACGCCCGACCGCTGGCGCGAAGTCGAAGCACTCTTCCTGGCGACCCGCGACCGGGAGCCGGGTGAGCGGGCGAGGTTCCTCCAGCAGTCCTGCGGGACGGATGCGGCACTCCGGCGCGAGGTCGAGTCGCTGCTGGCGGCCGACCAGGGGGCGACCGGCTTCCTGGAGCCAGCAGGGGCGTCCGCGCCCGACCTGGTTCTCCTTGAAGCCGGGGCCAGGCTCGGCCGATACCGGCTGCTCGACCGCATCGGCGCGGGCGGGATGGGAGAGGTTTGGAGGGCGCACGACGTCAATCTGGATCGCGTAGTCGCCATCAAGCTGGTGCAGGGCAAAGGTGGCGACCCGACTGCTCATGCGCGCTTCCGCCGCGAAGCACACGCGCTCTCCCGGCTTTCACATCCTGGCGTCGCCACGATCTTTGATTTCGACGTACAGGATGGGGTCGAGTTCCTCGTCATGGAGTTCGTGCCGGGGGGCACACTCGAGGTCCTCATTACGCAGGGCCCACTGTCGATCGAGGACCTGCTCCGTTTTGGCGCGGCCATCGCGGACGGGCTCCACGAGGCCCATCAGCATGGCATCCTTCACCGCGACCTGAAGCCCGGCAACGTGGTGCTCAGCGAGGGCGGTCTACCCAAGATCCTGGATTTCGGCATCGCTCGCCTCATGGGGGATGCCGGTGCGGTACCGTTGACGCTTACCGGCATGGTCCTGGGGTCGCTCCCCTACATGGCCCCCGAGCAGCTGATGGGGGAAGCGGATGATGCACGCACCGATATCTACGCGCTGGGCGTGATGCTGTTCGAGATGGCCACCGGCCGCCGGCCGTTCGTCAAGCCACGCCGCGAGGCGCTGATGTTCGAGATTCTCAGCAACGCCGCCCCGCCGGTGCGCTCCCTCCGCTCCGACGCGCCAGACGCGCTCGACCAGTTGGTGGCTGCCTGTCTGAGCAAGGACCTAGGCCAACGCCCCGCGTCCGCCGCCATTGTCGGTACGGCGCTGCGGGCGATCGCCAGCGGCACCCCGACCGGCATCGTGGCCATTGCCGCCCTCCACGCCGTCCGCGCGATAGCGGTGCTGCCCCTACGGAACGCCTCCAACGACCCGGCCCAGGAATACTTCGCCGACGGCATGACCGAGGCCATCATCTCCGACCTGGCCATGATTAGCGGGCTCCGGGTGATCTCGCGCACGTCCGCGATGCGGTACAAGGCGAGCGCCAAGTCGCTCCCCGAGATCGCGCGCGAGCTGAATGTCCACGCGGTGCTGGAAGGGTCCGCGCTGCTGGCGGGCACGCGCGTGCGCGTCAGCGTACAGCTGGTCACGGCCCGAACCGACCTCACGCTCTGGTCCGCACGCTATGATCGCGAGCTCCAGGACGTGCTCGACCTGCAGAGTGAGCTCGCCGCCACCGTGGCCCGCGAGATCGCCGTCCAGCTGACGCCCAGCGAGGAGATGCAGCTTGCCGGGCGCGGCACCGTCAATCCGGAAGCGCACCTCGAATACCTGAAGAGCCGGCACGCTTCGCTGGCCGCCACCCGTGAGGGGGTTGAGATGGGGGTGCACCACGCCCGCCGGGCGTTGGAACTCGACCCCTCCCATGCCCCTGCCTGGGCGGCACTGGCGGATGCGCTGATGATCGGGATGGTCCGGGGAGCGTTCGTCCCTGCCGAGGCGCTCCCGGAGGCGAGTACCGCGGCGCACCGCGCCCTGGAGCTCGACCCCATGTTGGGGGAGGCTCACGCCACCCTCGGCACCATCCGTTCCTTCAGCGGCGATCTCGTCGGGGGCATCCAGGCCTGCGAACGGGCCCTCGAGCTGAAGTCGAGCAATGGGATGGTGTACATCATCCTTGGCCGCGCACTCTCCGCGTTCGAGCGGCACGAGGAGGCCCTCGCCGTGGCGCATACGGCCGTGCGGCTCGACCCGATGTCGGCCCTGCCGAGGACGGCGCTCGGCGACACCTACTACTTCGCTCGGGAGCACGAGAAATCGATTTTCCACTTCCGGATGGCCATCGAGCTCGATCCGCGCTTCGACGGGGCGCACACCGGACTCGCGCGTGCCTACGAGGCACTCGGCCGCTTCGACGAGGCACGCGCGGCATACGAGGAAGGTCACCGCGTCGGGGGCGGCGTCGCCGGACCATCGTTCGGTCTGGCCCATCTGGCGGCCTCGGCCGGCAACGAGGCCGAGGCCAGGCGGATCCTTGCTGAGCTGACCGCGTCGCGGGCCTCGCGCGTCATCTCGGCATGGGGCATCGCCGCGCTGCATGCCCAACTGGGCGACACCGACGAGGCATTTGAGTGGCTAGAGACAGCGATCACGGAGCACGCGGCGGGAATGATCCTGCTCCGGGTTCACCCGCGGTTCGACGCGATCCGACGCGATCCGCGGTACTTACCGATCGTGGAGCGAGTCGGGCTTGCCGGGAATGCGACCTGACGGATCTGATAGTCACTCCATATTTATGCTGGCATCCAAACCGGAGGGCTTTATGGCCGATTCGGGTCAGAGTTATAAAGCGCATCGCCGATTTTTACCCCCGTATCACTTCTTCATTTTGCCCGCTCTTGCCATCAACGTCTTCGTCGAGCTCGCTCGACTCTATCGATATCGCACGCTGTATCACGCCTGGATCGTTACGCTCGCGTTCGCACTCCTCGGACTTGCATTGATGGCCCGAGCGATGGCGCTGACCGCTCAGACCCGGTTGATCCGCCTCGAAGAACGGCTTCGCCTTCAGCGATTGATGCCGTTAGAGGAACATGCCACAATCGCGGCGCTCGAGCCGGGTCACCTGGTAGGGCTTCGCTTCGCCTCGGATGAGGAGGCGCCAGAGCTCGCTCGCCGCTGCGCCGCTGGCGATCTTAAGTCCTCAGCCGATGTGAAGAAGCAGATCAGGAATTGGCGAGCTGATTACTTGAGAGTGTAGGGTTTCCTGCAAGCCCGAGATTCGGCCAGATGGGACTGAGGCATGCTCTGCTCGCTAGCCCAGTCAGGTCCCGGCGCGGCTGACCACCCAGACCCAGACGATCAGAGCTGCTTGAAGTGGAAGCCGCAGCCACAGGAGTGCTTCCTGCCACCCGGGTACGCTCGCTCCTTGCGCCAGAAGCAGCATCTGCACGTTTGCGGGAAAAACCGCCACCAATAGCAAGATCAGACCGAGCCCGGCAGCCTTTCGCCAGCGGGTTCGCAGGATCCCCAACCCACCGAGCACTTCCAGAGCCCCGCTGAGATAGACCAGCCCCCGCGCGTGAGGCAGGAACGGGGGTATGATGCGCAGGTAGTAGTCCGGCACCAGAAAATGCAGCGCGCCGGTCAGGATGAATACCAGACCCAGCGGTCTCGGTCTGCGCCAGAATTTCATGTTAACGACCGGCGGAGTGTCATGGCCCTCACTGTGCAGTGCGCCTCTCGGGATTATCGCTCATGTTGTCGCTTTGATGGCTATCAGCCTGTTCCCCGCAGCACGGGGCAGAGCTCTTCCCGTTGGGTCACGATTTCCGCCTCATCCCGGACCTGGCGTACGGCAGCGATCCCCGGCAGCATCTGGACGTTTACCGGCCGAGATCCTTGCATACCGCCGCCCCGGTGGTCGTCTTTCTCTACGGCGGGCGCTGGCAGAGCGCGGCCTCGTGGCCGTTGTGCCCGATTACCGTCTCTACCCGCAGGTGCGTTTTCCCGAATGGGTGGACGACGCCGCGAGTGTGGTACGCTGGGCTCGGGACAACGTCCAGCGCTACGGTGGTGACTCGACCGGATCCTGGTCGTGGGGCATTCCTCGGGAGCACATACCGCTGTTCTGCTTGCCCTGGACCAGCGGTATCTTCGCCGGGCGGGCGTGCCTCCGGGAGTGGTGCGGGGCTTTGTCAGCCTCGCCGGTCCGGCAGCCACGGTGTGGACCCATGCCGACGTGAAGGCGTTAATGGGGCCGCCCGAGGGCTGGCCGGCGACCTACCCCATGGAACAGGTCGACGGAAAGGCACTACCGCTCCTGCTACTCCACGGTGCGAGGGATAAGACCGTGGACCCGGCCAACTCCGTCCGGCTCGCGACCCGCATACGGAACCAGGGCGGCTGCTCCCGGGTCGTTGTCTATAAGGGGCTCGGTCATGGGGGGATCATCATCGCGCTGGCAGTGCCGGCCCTCATATCGCCCCCGTGATGGAGAAGGTGATGGAGTTCGTCCGCAATCCAACAGCCGACACCTGCTCTCCTCCCGGCCTGCGTTAGGGTGCGAGCCGTGGCCCGACGAGTACAGGGCGTTTATGCCGCACGTTACTATCCTTCCGATCTATGCCTAAGTCATCCAAAAGCGCGCCCAGGGATGGAAGCGGCGACCACGAGCTCCTCATGGTGGATGGGCGCGAGGTCCCCATCTCCAATCCGCAGAAGGTGCTCTTCCCCGAGGCCGGATACACCAAGCTCGATCTGGCCCGCTACTACCTCGCGGTGGCTGAGGGAGCGCTCCGCGCTGCCGGCCGGCGACCCAACATGCTGGTGCGCTATCCCAACGGCATCGGCGAAGAATTCTTTTATCAGAAGCGCGCCCCCACCTCCCGGCCGCCCTGGATCGAGGTCGTGTCGCTCCGTTTCCCGTCGGGGCGCAGCGCGGACGAAGTGGTGCCGCGCGACCCCGCCGCCCTGGTTTGGCTGGCCAACCTTGCCTGCCTGGAGCTGCACCCTCACCCGGTTCGGGCAGACGACCTCGACCATCCGGACGAGCTGCGGGTCGACCTCGATCCAGTGCCGGGCGTGACCTGGGCCCAGGTCCGCGAGGTGGCCCACGTGGCCGACGCGACCCTGAGAGACTTCGGTCTGGCTGGCTGGCCCAAGACCTCCGGCTCCCGGGGTATGCACCTGAATGTGCGGATCGAGCGGCGCTGGGGATTCGACGAGGTGCGCCGGGCGGCGCTCGCTCTCGCGCGTGAGGTCGAGCGGCGGGCGCCCGCCATCGCCACCAGCAAATGGTGGAAGGAGGAGCGGCGCGGCGTGTTCGTGGACTACAATCAGAACGCCAAGGATCGCACCGTTGCCGCGGCCTACTCGGTGCGACCCAGGCCGCATGCGCCCGTCTCGGCGCCGCTCAGCTGGGACGAAGTGGACAGCTGCGAGCCGGGCGACTTCACCATGGCCACCATGCCGGCGCGCTTCGCCGAGATCGGCGACCGGCACCAGGATATCGACCGTCATCCCGGATCGATCGAGGCGCTACTCGAGCTGTCCTTGCGGCACGAGCGCGAGGGTCTGGGGGATGCGCCCTGGCCGCCGCATTACAAGAAGCAGCGGGGTGAGTCGGCCCGGGTGCAGCCATCCCGGGCCCGGGCCGCCAAGCACCCGCTGATCGAGATCGGCCGAGCCCGGAAGAAAGAGGACGCGCTCGCCGGATTCGAGCGCTGGAAGGCTCGCCACCCCGAAGCCGCCGCTCACCTCCAGCTGGCCGACTTGCTGGTCGACTCCATGCGCGGGCGCTCATCCACCTGGACTCGGGTTCGCGTCAACCTGGAGCACGTCCCGCCCGCGGTCCGGCCGGCTCAGGAGCCGCTGGACCCCGATGAAAAGACCTTCTCCAAATCGTAGGAAGGCGTGACCTCGAGCTGGTCGTAGCGGCAGTCGGCCGGCTGCTTGTCCGGCCGCCAGCGGAGGAAGGTGGCGGCGTGGCGGAACCGGTCGCCCTGCAGGTGATCGTACTTGACCTCGCACACCCGCTCGATCCGGAGCGGCTCCCATGACAGATCCTTGCCGGCGCTCCACCGGCTCTGCGCGCCCGGCATCCGGTTGAGCTCGCCCGCGTCGGCCCGGGCCCACTCCCGCCAGGGATGACTCTCCAGGGCGTTCTTCCTCAGCGGCTCCAGCTCCTTCGCCAGCTCTTTCCGCCTGGCCATGGTGAAGGACGATGTTACCCCGACGTGCTGCAGCACACCACGGTCGTCGTAGAGGCCGAGCAGCAGAGAGCCCACCGCGTCCTTCCCACTCTTGTGCCAGCGAAACCCGGCCACGACGCACTCGGCGGTGCGCGCATGTTTCACCTTGATCATGGCGCGCTTGCCGGGCAGGTAGGGGCTGTCCGCGGGTTTGACGATGACGCCATCGAGACCGGCCCCCTCGAATTGCTCCAACCACTGTGCCGCGGTGCCCCGGTCCCGGGTAGCCGGCGTGAGATAGACCGGCGGGGCGGTGCGGGCGAGCAACTGCTCGAGGAGACGCCGCCGCTCACTCTGCGGCTCTCCCATGAGGTTCCGCCCGCCGGCGGCGAGCAGGTCGAACGCCACGAAGGATGCCGGCGTCTCCGCGGCCAACTTGGCCACCCGGGACGCCGCGGGATGGAGCCGCAGCTGGAGGGCGTCGAAGTCGAGCCCGCGCGGCGAGGTGATCACGATCTCGCCGTCGAGCACGCAGTCCTCGGGGAGCCTGGCCAGCAGCGCGTCGTGCAGGTCCGGGAAGTACCGGTCGAACGGCCGGAGGTCACGGCTCTGGATGAAGAGGTCAGACTGGCCGCGAAAGACGATGGCACGAAAGCCGTCCCACTTCGGCTCAAAGAGAAAGTTGCCGGCCGCCGGCAGTTCATCGGCCAGCTTGGCGAGCATGGGCTCGATCGGTGGGGCGATGGGAAACGACGCGGGGTTTGGTGGCGAGCTCATGGGAGGTGGCTGGGTTGAGGACGACAACTACTGCAGGCCTTGGCCTCAGGGTTTTCCCGAGGCTGGGCAATCGCTTTGTGAAACACCGCTGGCGGGGCCATGTACCACCTGCTACGTTAGACCGAACCCCCTACAATCTATAGTGTCGCTTCCTGGGCCCCGGAGGGGCGTATGGACGCAGCCCCCGATTCGCACGGGCCGATCTGGCAGGGTGCCACGGTGCTCGTTGTCGACAACGAGAGCATCATGCGCTCCCTCGTCCGTCGCACGCTCGAGGCCGAAGACTTTCAGGTCGAAGAAGCCATCGATAGTGAATCGGCCGGCGCACCAGTAGGCGAATCATCAGGCAACTCCCGATGGCGCCACAGTTTACCAATATTCTATCTTGGCTTAACTCTCTAGGTTCTCCCCTCGCCGCCCGGGCGGAGCGTCACCATGGTGGAGCAGTCGTTGCTGAACATGGGATTCCGTCCCCTGCTCGAGGCCGCGCTCGACGCCACGGTGGTCCTTGACTCCCTTGGACATATGGTCGCGCTGAACCACGAGG
>JBDTTD010000111.1:0-8004 GCA_039930805.1 Gemmatimonadales bacterium
CCACCGATGTCTCCGGCGAGCAGATGCTCCCCCCCCAGGAGGGCGGAGGCGACGGGGCGGGTGTCATCCATTGAGGTGGCCATCTATTTGGGAATGTAGCAGTACGGCGGGCCGATTTCTCGCTGCGCTCGAAATGATGAAGTATTCTTAACCTACCCTATGAGTTTCTCCTGAGTTTCTCCGACGTAGCTTCCCAGCTCGCCCAGACCGGGCGGGAGCTCCACGCCCGCGGCTGGACCCTGGGCACCAGCGGCAACTTTAGCGCGGTGGTGAACCGCGATCCCTTGCGCCTGGCCATCACCAGCAGCGGGGTGGACAAGGGCAACCTCACCCCCGGCCAGATCGTCGAGATCGACGAGCACGGCAAGGTCATCTCGGGCTCCGGCCGCCCCTCGGCCGAGGCGAGCATCCACCTCGCCATCACGCGGGTGCGCGGGGCCGGGGCGGTATTGCATACTCATTCGGTCTGGAGCACAATTCTTTCAGACGGTGCGCCGCAGGACGGCCTGGCGATCGAAGGGTACGAGATGCTGAAGGGGCTGGACGGGGTGGGCACGCACGAGCACCGAGAATGGCTGCCCATCCTCGACAACACCCAGGACTGGGCCGCCGCGGTGCCCGAGGTCGAGGCCATGCTGACCGAGCGACCGAATGCGCACGGGTTCCTGATCCGGCGCCATGGCCTCTACACCTGGGGCCGGGACGTCAGCGAGGCCAGGCGCCACGTGGAGGTGCTGGAGTTTCTGTTCGAAGCGATGGGACGAAAGGAGTCATGACATGGCGAAAGTGAGAATCCCCGACGAGAATCGCACCCTGACCGATCAGGGTGAGGTGACGGGATACCTGGCGAAGCTGGGGATCGATTACGAGCGCTGGCCGAGCGCGGAGCGGGTGCCGGCGCAGGCACCGGCGGAGGAAGTGCTCGCCGCGTACGCGCCGGAGATCGACACGCTCAAGGCGCGAGGCGGCTACGTCACGGCCGACGTCATCGACGTCACGGCCGACACGCCGGGGCTGGAGGCGATGCTGGCCAAGTTCAACACCGAGCACTGGCACGACGAGGATGAGGTGCGCTTCATCGTTCGCGGCCGGGGCCTGTTCCACGTCCACCCCAAGGAAGGCGATGCCCCCGTCATCGCGATCGAGGTAGAGGCGGGCGACTTGATCCGGGTGCCGCGCGGCACCCATCACTGGTTCGATCTCTGCGGCGATCGGGACATCCGGGCCATCCGGCTGTTCCAGGACAAGTCGGGTTGGACGCCCCACTACACCAACAGCGGCGCCGACCAGGGCTATCAGCCGCTCTGCCTGGGTCCCACCTACATCCCGCGCGGGGCGGCGTCGCGCTGAAGAACGTAGGCGCCGTCCTCCTGGACATCGAGGGGACGACGACGCCCATCGATTTCGTCCACCAGACGCTGTTCGGCCATGCGCGCGCCCGGGTGAGTGGATTCCTCGAGCGGCATTGGAACGATCCCCAGGTTCGCGCCGATGTTACGCTTCTCCGGGCCGAGCATGCCGCCGAGGAGGGGATGGAGAAACCGTCCCCTCCGCCATGGCGCGATGACGCGGCGGCGATCGTGACCTACGTGCACTGGTTGATGGATCGGGACCGGAAGTCCACCGGGCTCAAGTCGCTTCAGGGGAAGATCTGGGAGGAGGCCTACCGGGCGGGAGACCTCAAGGGCGAGGTCTATCCTGATGTCCCCCCTGCCCTCGAGCGTTGGCGCCGAGAGGGAATCGATCTCGCCATTTTTTCGTCGGGCAGCGTCCAGGCGCAGCGATCCCTGTTCAGCAACACCGCCGCCGGCGACCTGACGCGCTTTATCGGCAACTATTTCGACACGACGACCGGACCCAAGACCGAGCCCGGGAGCTACGCGCGGATCGCGGCGGCGCTGGGGCGCTCGCCCTCCGAGGTGCTCTTTCTCTCCGACATCACTGCCGAGCTCGATGCCGCACTGGCGGCAGACATGCAGACGGCGTTGTGCGTGCGAACGCCGGGAGCGCCGCCCTCGGCTGTTGCGCACCGGGTCATTCGCGCGTTCGATCAGCTGTAGGGGCAGCTTCGACGCCCGCCCATTCGGGCGGGCATAGGGGCTCCCTATCGCTTCCCCGCGGCGGTGCTGTCTTTCACGGGCGGCGGCGTGCTTCGCAACGTGTCAGGCCGGTACGGTACCCGCTTCACACCAACCGCGCCTCCCCGCAGCTCGTTCGCGATCCGCTCCGCCTCATAGACCTTCCGGAGCGACTCGACGATCCCCTCCGAGTGCACTGCCACCGCCCGCGCCACCTCATCGGTGAAGAGGAACCGGTTGGGCAGCTGCTCGATGTTGCCGTCGAAGACCAGGCCCACCACCTCGGCGTTCTTGTTGATCACCGGGCTGCCCGAGTTGCCCCCGATGATGTCGCTGGTGAAGGCGAAATCGAGCGGCTGGGCCAGGTCGAGCCGGTCCTTGTGGCTCTTCCAGCGCTCCGGCAACCGGAACGGCGGCTTGTCGTCGAACTCCGCCGAGCGGCCGAAGAGGCCGTAGAAGCTGGTCTTGTAGGGCGCGATGGTGCCGTTCATGGGGAAGCTCTTCACCACCCCGTCGCTGATCCGAAGACTGAAGGTTGCGTCGGGCGGCAGCGAGCGGCCGTAGGCGGCGAAGATCGCCTGACCCACCTTCTCCGCGTTGGCCGAGGTCACGTCGCCCAGGCGGGCCGAGCGCTGCTGCACCCGCATGGCGATCGGATTGAGCTTCCGGGCCAGAGCGACGAGCGGATCCTTGGACGCGGCCACCGCCGCCGGTCCGCCCTCGAACAAGGCCGCCCGGGCGGCCGAGTCGCCCAGCGTGGTGCCGTTGACGGCGGCCTCGGCCGCGACCTCGGGACTGCGCCCGTCGAGGAAGGCCTTGAGGAAGGGATCGTTCCGGGGCAGATCCTTGCTCGCCTGGGTGAGCCAGGCCTGGAGCATCTGCTTGTCCTGCTCCGGGTCGGTGGGGGGCTGATTCAGCAGGGCGGCACGAATGAGCTCCAGTCCTCCGCCGCGATACTGCGGCAGCCGGAGTGAATCGGGGAGCTTGGCCTGCTCCGGGATCCGCACCACCCCGCCGGCCACGTTCAGGAGCGGCGACCCGCTGAAGCTGTACCAGCGCTGCTGTTTGGCGATGGCGGCCTGTTCCTTCTGCGCGGCGGCGATCGCGTCCCACGAAGTACCGTAGCGAGCCTTGAGCTTGGGATCGGCGGCGACGCGGCGGCGGAAGTCGCGCTCGAAGGCACGCTTCCTGGCCATGAGCGACGAATCCTGGAGACCGGAGAGATAGCCGGTCACCGCCTTCTTGGAGTTCTCCAGGCTGAAGATCTGGTTCTCCAGCGCGCGCCGGGTCTGGTCGTCCTTCATGGAGACCTCCCTGAGGACCGCCAGGTTCCGGTCGTAGGAGGAGAGCTGGGCCGGGTACTGCACGTCGCGGAGGTACTCCATTTGGGCGACGGTGAGCAGCCGGCCGGTCGAGCCGGGATTGCCGGTGACGAAGACCACCTCGCCCTCCTTGGCTCCGGCGGCGCTCCACTTCAGATAGTTCTTGGGCCGGAACGGCGCGCCGTTCACGTAGACCCGGAGCAGGGTCAGGTCGAGGTCGTAACGGGGGTAGGTGAAGTTGTCGGGGTCGCCGCCGAAGAAGCTGATCGCCTCCTCCGGGGCCATGACCAGCCGCAGGTCATCGAAGCGCTTGAAGCGGTAGAGCGAGTAGGTCCCGCCCTGGTAGTAGGTGACCACCTGGCAGGTGAGCTTGGTCTCCGTGGCGCACGCGTCCTGGATTCCGGCGATGGCCGCGTTGCGTTCGGCTACCTGGGTCGCGGCCGCCTTCGACTCGATGGCGCCCTGGATCTTGTCGGTCACGTCCTCGATCGACTGGAGCTGGTCCACGTAGAGCCCCTCGCACTTCCGCTCGCCGGCCTGGCTCCGGGCGACGAAGCCGAGCTCCTGGAAGTTCGAGTCAGGAGTCGAGACCGAGGTGATGCACTCCCGGGCGCAGTGATGGTTGGTCATCACCAGGCCGTTGGAGGACACGAACGAGGCCGAGCAGTTGGGCAGCCGCACCGAGGCGAGGCGGACGTGATCGAGCCAGCCCTGCGGCGGAGTGAACCCGTAACGCGCCTTCCAGTACTCGAAGGGCGGCGCCTCGAAGGTCCACATGGTGCCGAACTCCTTGATGTAGTCGGCGGGCAGCTTATCGGTGCCGGCCTCGTCGGGAGAGGTCACCTGGGCCGGCGCGGCGCGAACCGCGACCAGGGAGACGGCGAGTACTGCGATCAGTCTGCCGAGCCGTAAGCCGTACATTGGTCGTGCCTCACAGGGGTCGAGGGATAGTGGCGGAGGTAAAACTAGGCGGTACGGCGGTACGGCGGTATGCGGGCAGGGCAGCGGGGACAATTCCGCCCTGCCTCCCGCTTGCGCTCCGGCCAAACGGACGGTAACCCTCCTGATGAGGAGATGTACATGCCGCTCGACGCTACTGCACCGCTGCGCCGCGCCCTCGAGCGCCTGATTCCGCAACGCCCCTTCACTATAGAGTTCTGGGACGGCTCGGCCGTGCCGGCCACCGAGGACGGCGGCCCCGTCATCTCGGTCCGCTCGCCCCGGGCGCTGTCTCACGCCCTCCGCTCTCCCGGCCAGCTCGGCTTGAGCCGGGCGTACGTGTCGGGTGAGCTGGACGTGGACGACCTCGAGGCGCTGAACCAGGTGGCGTACCGGTGGACGCCGCCGCCATTTCCCCGACGCAGCCGTCTCCGCTTGATGCTGGCCGCGGGCCGGGCGGCGGGCGCCAGCCTGCTTTCCCCGCGGCCGGCGTCCGAGCTGCAGCCCAGGGGCGCGCTGCACTCGCGCTCGCGAGACGGGCGGGCGGTGCGCCACCACTACGATGTCTCCAACGAGTTCTTTGCGCTGTTCCTCGATCGGTCCATGACCTACAGCTGCGCCTTCTTCTCCCGGGACGGCGCATCGCTGGAGGCGGCCCAGGTGGCCAAGCTGGAGCTGAGCTGCCGTAAGCTCCGGCTCCAGCCGGGCCAGCGGGTGCTGGATGTCGGATGCGGCTGGGGCAGCTTTGCCATCCACGCCGCGACTCACCACGGCGTTAACGTCACCGGCATCACCCTCTCGAAGCAGCAGGCCGAGCTGGCACAGGCGCGGGTGAAAGAGGCCGGCCTGGACGTTCGGATCAGCATCCGGCTCGAGGACTACCGCGACATCGGGGCCGAGCCGTTCGATGCCATCGCCAGCATCGGCATGGTGGAGCACGTGGGGGACAAGCGGATAGACGAGTACGCCCGGCGTCTCTGGAGCCTGCTGCGGCCGGGCGGCCGGCTGCTCAATCACGGCGTCGCCCATCTGCACCACTCGTACGTCGGGGTCGGGCCGTTCACCGACCGCTACGTCTTTCCCGATGCCGATCCGTTACACCTGTCCCGGATCCTGCTCGCGCTCGACCGGGCCGGCTTCGTGACCGAGCATGTGGAGGAGTTCGGGCCGGACTACGCCGAGACCCTGCGGCACTGGATCAAGCGGCTGGACGAGAATTACGAGGAGGCGGTACGGATCGGGGGGGAGGAACGGGTCCGGGTCTGGCGGCTGTATCTGCGCGGCGCGCGGAGGGCGTTCGAGACTCGGTTCGACTCGATCTATCAGGTGCAGGCGGTGAGGCGGTAGGCGGGGCAGCGGGGCAGCGGGGCAGCGGGGCAGCACGTACTCCTCATCCCGCCTACCGCCCCGGCGGCTTTATCACGCCCGGCTTCCGGCCACCCTGCGCAGGCCCCCGGTTTGTCCCACGTGATAGGCCTGGTGAAAGACTAAGGTGGCGAGGTTGCTGCCTACGGTCTCGTCGGGATCGCCGGTCAAGGCCACTCCCCCTCGATCGTCGTAGAAGTTGAAGTCATCCATGGGGTAGGGCGATTTCTTGCCCATGGTGCCGAGTGCCATGTTGCGGGTCCGGGTGATGTGGCCGAGAACCTGATTGAGGCAGCTCCCGCCCTTTGACGCATTTACGACGACGCGGTCCTACAGTCATTCATTGCGAGGAACCACCGTCTCGCGCCGCTGCATTCGACAGCTATACTCTGTTGAGCGGGTGTTCGGTTGGAATCACGCGGGAGGACCTATGCGGCACACGGCACTGCTCCTGACCGGTGCAACCTGGCTCGCGCTGGGCTGCGGTGATGGCGGCACCGGACCCGGAACCGACGGCGAGGGACGCCGGCTCGCGGCTCAGTTCGAGCGGCTGGCCGACTCGGTCGAAGCCGGTGGCTACTCCCCTGCCGCCGACGCGCTCCGGCATGCGGGCGAGATCGTCCGCCTTACCGGGCACGCTACGCCGGTCAATGTCACCATCGATGGCACTGCGCGGAGCTTCCTCGCCGTAGCCGAACAGATCGACTTTCCCAATCTGATTTGCAGCTGGCCTTCCGATAGCGGCATCGTGACGCCCGGCGGTGATCCTGGCGGGATGCCGGGCGACACCGTCATAGTGCCTTTGCCTCCCCAGCCGGTCGAGCCACCCGAGTGCACCGTAGAAGGCAGCTACTCGATGCGCACGCTCATTGCCTGGGAGCCGGGCCGGATGGCTGAGGTGGTGCGGATCGTGGCCCACATCGGCGAAGGTGTGGTCGAGCAGGGCGTGCCCGACGTGATGACCGGACTGCCGACCAATCCGGATCCTCCCGGGGGGAGCACGCCGCCGGACTCGGGGAGTGGGAGCGGCGGCGAGCCGGGCGGCTGGCCGGGCTTCATGGGCGAGTACCTGGTGCGGGACGTGGGGAGCTGGTACGCGGTTGAGGGGAGCCAGCGGAATGAGCTGGAGGGCTCGGGCGGCGCCTGCGCCGACGACCGGGCGACGTTCGACTGGGCGGAGTTCGACTGCGAGGCGGCGCGGTATCGGTTCGAATTCGGGATGACGGTGCAACCGGTAAACTGGGAACGGCTGACGGGCGCGGCAGGTCCAGCGACGAGTCCGGAGGGGAGCCACGCGCTGGCGATGGGGTCGAACGCGGTGGACGGCGTCCGGCTCACCTGGGTCGCGTGGACTCCGCCGCCGGAGCCCTGGCCGGGACCGGGACCGGATCCGATTCCGGTCGATTCGATGGGGGTAGCGGTGAGGCGGTACGGGCGGTAGGGGGTAAGTGAACGGGAGGGGCGACAACCGGAGTCATTGCGAGGCACGAAGTGCCGAAGCAATCCAGCAGATCCCGTGCGCAGGCCGCGGGATTGCTTCGGGCGCGTGCGCCCTCGCGCGGGGCAGCGAGGCGAGAGGCTAGCCCTGCCTCGTCCCGCGCCATACATTCGAACCCAGATCTTCCCCGCTCCGGGCTTCATCCTGCCACAACCAGACAGGTGCTTCGCTCTCTCGATGCTCGGCGGGTAGCCAGACCTTCCCTCCAGAGGAGCATCCGATGGGTACTGCTACCAGAACCAGCCATTCCGAATTCGCCACCCTGCCCAAGCTGGCGGCACGCTTCAAGCCGTCCATTCCAATCCGGGCCCGCTACGACAACTGGATCGCGGGCGAGTATGTCCCGCCGGCCAAGGGGCAGTACTTCGTCAACCCCACCCCTATAACAGGGCAGCCGCTCTGCGAGGTGGCCCGCTCCACCCACGAGGACGTGGACAAGGCGCTCGATGCGGCGCACGCCGCCGCCATCAGCTGGAACACCAGCTCGCCTGCGTTCCGCGCCAACATCCTCAACCGCATCGCCGACCGGATCGAAGCCAACATCCCCACCCTGGCCTACATCGAGACCATCGACAACGGCAAGCCGATCCGGGAGACCACCCACGCCGACCTGCCGCTGGCGGTGGATCACTTCCGCTACTTCGCCGGCTGCATCCGGGCCCAGGAGGGCGGGCTCTCCCAGCTCGACGACGACACCGTCGCGTACCACTTTCACGAGCCCCTGGGCGTGGTGGCGCAGATCATCCCCTGGAACTTCCCGCTCCTGATGGCCACCTGGAAGCTGGCGCCGGCGCTCGCCGCG
>JBDTTD010000112.1:0-7997 GCA_039930805.1 Gemmatimonadales bacterium
GGCCGGCATCCTTCATGATCTCGGCGACACCGGTGCCGCCGTAGCCGCTGCGCCGGATGGCGCGTCCGGCGGCCTCGACGATGCGCTCGTGCGTGGCTTCCTTGCGATTGGGATTGGTTCGTCTCTTGGCCGCGGTTCTCATATGATGACCATCATACATCCATGTGCCGCGGAGCGCAAGTAGGACGATGACTATGAAAGAGCGAGGAAGCGTCCGTACCGCGTCGCCGCCTGGGCTACCGCTCGCCGATCGCCCGGGGTGAGCCGCCGCGTCGGCGTTACCCCGACACTCGTGGATCCCGGGATCGCTTTCCAGGCGCCGGCCACCTGCCCCCCGATCACCAGGGCGTGCTGGAGGCTCCCCATCACGTAAGCCGGACGGGGGACCGCGTGGTGGTCCCGGTACGCCACCAGGTACTCGTCGTACACCGGCAGGAGATGAACCCCGGTCTTGCGGCTCCGGGTGACTCTAGGTGATGGACCGATCGTCCAATACTTCACGCCGTCCACTTCCCAGCCCCGGGCCCGGCTGATCTCCACGCCCCGTTTCGCATCCGCGGTCCCGAGGCCCGACCACCATACAAAGTCCCGCACCGTGGCGGGTCCATGGCTCCGGAAGTACCGCCGGGCCAGCTCGCCCAGTGCCGCATCCCGGTCGAGGCGCCGAGCGGCCGGGGCCCGGTCGGCCAGCAGGGCATAGGTGGACTGCTTGCCCCGCCGCGGGCCGCTGCAGACCACTCCCTCCAGCTCGGCGTACATCATGATGTGCGCCAGCTCTCTTGTCCTCCCCGGCAGTCCGGCATGTGTCAGCTCGACACCCAGCTCACCCCGGGTCAGGTGCGCTCCGTCGCCGAGTGCCTTCTCGATCACCCCGGTGGCGCGGATCAGCGTCTCCGGGTCGAGGCCCATTCGGCGATCGTAAGGCGACATCCTGCGATGCACGATGGGACCGGTGAGATCCAGCATCCAGCGGATGTCGGCCGGGGAGACGAAGTGCCAGGTGGGACGGAGGACGTGGGTCCGGAGGATCCGGCCCTGGTCGATGGCCCGTTCGATCATGGCATCGGTGATGCCGGTCGACGACCGAAGCGCGAGGCCCCACTTGGCCGGCCCGTATTCCTGCGCCTGCACCGCGCCGAGCCAGGCGACGACCTTGTCCGGGCGGCGGGAGCCCGGCCGGGTGATCAGCTGGTTACGGAGTCTCTGGTCCGGGATCCTGTCGCGGTCTCGCATCTGTCAGTGGGTAGGAGTGCTACCTAGCCGGTGCGGGCAGCTACTGCGCTCTCGTCGATGTGATTGGCAGAAATCAATAGCAGGGCGATGAGCGGCGCCGTCGCGAGCGCGGCGAGCAGCGTCAGGGTCGGGTATCCCCATGCGGCCACGACCACGCCGGAGACGGCGCCGGCCGACGCCCCGGCCAGTCCCATCACCAGGTCCGACAGTCCCTGGGCCGAAGCGCGGAGCTCGACCGGAACCGAATCACTGAGGAGGGTGGACCCGGCCACCATGCTGGCCGACCAGCCGAGTCCGAGCAGCATGAGCGCGCCGGCAAGGCGGGACGTGCCGTGCCCCGCGTTCCCCGCCACCGCACACGCGGCCAGCAGCAGCGCGATGCCGGTAAAGATGATCGGCCGTCGGCCGAGCTTGTCGGTGAGCCAGCCGAAGACGGGCGAGAAGGCGAACATGCCCGCGATGTGAAAGCTGAGCACCAGGCCCACGATGCCGAGGGTGTGGGCCGCGTCTTGGCCGGCGCCCTTGATGTGCACCGGGGTCATGGCCATGACCCCAATCATCACCAGGTTGCCGACGGCCATCGCGCTCACACCGAGCCGAGCCGATGGGTGCGACAGGACGAACCGCCAGGCGGCCCGCATTCCGGCTCGAGGAGCGGCCGATGGCGTCGGCGCCGGATGTCCCAGGACTGCGCGCGCCACCGCCGCCGGGTCCGGTCGCAGGAACAACAGGAGGAGCACTGTCGCCAGGGCGAACAGCAACGCGGAGAGGAGATACGGGCCGGCGAGGGCAGGCACGCCGTATTTGCCCACCGATTCGCCGGCCAGGGGCGCCAGGCTCGGTCCGACGACCGCCCCCAGCGTCGTTGCCCATACGATCAGTGATAGATGCCGGCCCCGGAGCGCCGCCGGCGCCAGGTCCACCGCGGCATAGCGGGCCTGGAGACCCGCCGTGGTGGCGCCGCCGAAGAGAAAGAAGCCCGGGAAGAGCAGCGGAATCGATTCCCGCGTCGCCGCAACCACGACGATGATCGCGCCCACCGCCGCAACGAAGTAGCCCGCCGCCAGGCTCGGCCGGCGTCCGTGGCGATTCACGATGGCCGTGGCCGGCACGGCAAACAGGGCAGCGCCGACGACGGCGGCACTCTGCGCCAGACCCGAGACCCCGATGCCGGCAATGTCGGCCGCCAGCAGCGCGCCGACCGATGCGCCGACCGCGACGCCGATTCCGCTGATGATCTGGGTGACGAACAGGAGACGCAGGGTACGGCGCTGGACGGCAGCGGTTTCCATGGACAAAAATAGTAGCCTGTCCTGTCCCGCTACTGAAGTCGTGCTCGGCACACCGTGGCTGGTCCACGGCACGGGCGCCGTGGACCGGTCGCAGTCGGGCATCGAAAGGCAGCAGTGGCCCGCCAAGCCGCGACGGCTGGCCGCACACCGGCTTCCGCATGACTCCATAGCTCGGACAGCAGGACCACGTCACCACCACCGAAAGGAAGCGCCAGCTACCGTACGGTGCCGCCGTGGCTGTCCTCGGCACCGTCAATAGTGTACAGCTTACCCTTTTGCACGCTGTCGCGCGGCGTCAATCAGGTGCTGGAACTCCGGGTCGGAATTCTGCCATAGCTCCACAAAACGCGCGTAGTGAGCGGCAGCGTTCTGTCGTTCCCCAATCCGCTCATATATCCGGGCCATGCGAAGATGAGCCGGGGCCCCGCTGTGGAAGAGATCGTCCGCCAGAGCCTGGTACGATCGAAGCGCCTCCTCGTCACGCCCCAGAGCGTCGAGCAGCTCGGCTCGAGCGAATTGCTCGAATTCGCGAGTGTAGAACGGGGAGCTGCCGCTAAACTCCAGCTCCTCATGGGTCCAGAATCGGACACTGTCCAATACGCGGAGGGCATCGTCGGGACGGCCCCGCGATCGGGCGACCTCGGCACGCACGGTCCGTGCGATATCGCGGACGAAGGACGGTGCAAACGACACGGCCGCCTGCTGGTCCAGCCGCGCCGCGAAGCCCAGGGCCGAAGCGTGCTCTCCGAGCCGGGCGTTGATGAGTCCAAGGAGGTAGAGACGCAAGTACGGATGGGCTCGACTATGCTCGGCGGTAAGGCTGGTCTCATTCTGTGGTCCTGGGGCGGCTTTCCACTGCATCAGTGAGTCGCGGAGGAGCCGAAGCTCCGAGCGTGGCTGGGGAAGCAATGGCCAGAGCGAGAGGAGCACCCGGTGCTCCAGGGCCGTGGCCGGGTCGAGCCTGCTCGCCTCCGCCAGCTCGCGTTGCGCAGCCCGCCAGCGCCCGTTCATCAACTCCATCTTGGCCAGGGTGACACGCGCCAGCACCCGCACTCCTCGCGAACGGGTGGGCTCCGCCAGCATGCTCCACAGACGGCGGCCCACCACGAGGTCGCCCGTGGCAAAGACAACGAACCCGGTCATTGGCTGAGCAAGATCCTCGCTGAACTTCCGCATCATGGCTTCGAATCGTGTTACTTCCGCGGTATCACCAAAGGCTACGGCACGCTGACCGCGGTACACCCAGGCTGCCTGCGGAGCCACGATCTGAAGAATCCGCCTGGTCAGAGAGTCGAGTTCCTGGAACCTCCGCTCTCGGGCGGCGATGTTGCTCAGGTGGTACAGCGCGCCCTGGTGGTTTCCATCGATCGAGAGCACCCGCTCGAACGGCTCTCGAGCCTCGAGCCACGACCGGCCGAGGTTGGCGTGCCGATGGAAGATGAGATCTCCCAGCTGGAACTGCGCCTCCATGTCATCGGGAGACTGGGTCACGATCTGGCGATAGGTGCGCTCCGCCTCCGCAATTCGCCCATGGAGCGAGGCGGCGAGCGCCCCGATGAGCCGCCGGTTTCTGTAGCTCAGCCGGCGGCCGTGACGCATGCCGCGCTCCGCGGCTTGGATCGCTTGAGGCCGCCGGTCGCTCCACATCAAGGCGGCAGCCATTCGGTAATGTGCCAACGCGAAGGTGGAGTCGATATGGATAGCCCGCTCGAGTGCCTGGATGCACGAGTCCAGACGTCCCGCTCGGTAGTGACGCTCACCATCCAGGTACTCTCTGAGTGCACGCAGGGAGTCGGTGGTAAGTGCGGCCAGGCGTGCCAGCCGTGCCTTCGGCTCGCCGCTTCGCAGCGCGATCAGCTGGGCGGTGAGCTCGTCGACCAGCCGGAAGAGCTCCGCCGGTGGCCCATCCACCATCGCCTGCAGGCCCAGCTCATCCTTCTGACCTTGGAGCCTGGCCGTAATGCGAAGGCGTCCACCAGCCTCGATGATCTCGCCCATGATATGAGAGCCGGCGCGTAGAACGGCGGCCGCGTTTCGTGCCTGCTCGGGATCCGACTCCTCACCCCCTTTCCGACGCATCAGAGCCAGCACCGCTTGGGGATTTGCCGTGCGGATCTCCCCCGCGCCGTTCAGATTCGCGCTGAGAAGGTCCACTATTCCGTCGGCGAGGTACGCGAGCTCCGGACTGCCACGGTAGGAGAATGGGAAGACGGCGATCGTACTGAGGAAGGCGGCAGGTGGGTCCTTTCCCCTGACCCAACGGTTGCGAAGCGCCGCGCCGGTACCCGCGACGACGAGCAAGGCGAGGATCAGGGACACCGTCCGGCGAAAGTGACCCTGGCCGAGCCGGCGGGGGCTCATATCTGGCGGGCCCGCGGATGGTGCCGGTGTCATCACGTCGGCCTGCGTCGGGCCAGGCACCGGTGCCGCGGGGGTTCCCACTTTAGGGCCTTCGGCCCCGCCGGATCTGCTCGCCGCTCGGATCTCCCCGATCAAGTCCTGGGTTTCGGCTGCAGGCTCCACCTCGTACTCGTGCCGCAGGCGGCGGGCGAACTCCGCGTAGGCTTCAAGGGCGCCGGCGCGGTCGCCGGCCCGGCTCAATAGCTCGATCAGCCGGCGAGCCTGGGCTTCGTCGTCACCGGAAAGCGCGAATGCGCGCCTGGCCCAATGGCCGGCTGAGACCGATTCGCCTCGTGCTTCCTCCCGTTCCGCGACCGTCGAGGCTCCCATCGCCGCACCGCGTCTGAGCCACCGGCGCTCCTCCTCCAACCAGCGCTCGAACTCGCCACACCCGGTGACGTGAAAGCCCTCGAGCAGGTCGCCCCCATACCAGCCGAGCGCGGTCTCCGGATCGCCTGCCTCGATCGCCGACTCGAATGCGGCCACATCGCATGAGAGACAGGCAGGGTCGATACCGATCTCCCCGTCGCCCCGGCTCTTCACCGCCTCCCGCCCCAGGTCGGTCCTGAGATGGCGGAGCGCCTGGTTGAGCGCCCAGCGGGCGTGCCGATCGTCCTGCTCAGGCCAGAGAAGTGCCAGGAGTGTGTCCCTGCGGTGATACCCGCGGGGGCGTGCGACGGCGAGGTAGGTCAGGAGGGCCACGCGCTTCGGCTGGGCGAGAAGAGAGCCGATATCCTCGCCGGAATGGTGCCGCAGAATGAGCGTTCCGAGGGCGCGGAACTCAATCATAGAGAGTCCGACGGCAAGAGAATCCCGGGATCACCCGGAGATCAGCCCGAGATCATCGGCCTCGCCTAACATAGCTCTCGATTCCTCACGCCTCAATGTTCGCGAGGCCAAGGACCTTACTATAGAATACTGGAAGGGGGAGAGCATGAAAGGACTGCTCGCGGTTGCAGCCGCCGTTTCCGTGGGGTGCGCCCGTGCGGGGGGCGTCATGGAGCCCCAGGTGATCCCGATCTCCGCGGTGAGCCACCACCGCAGCGCCGTGGACGTCTACCTCCTTTGCGGCAACCACGATGCGGAGTGGCTCGGCTTGGTCGGGGCGAATGACCTGGGGTTGTTCGCGATCCCGGTCGTTCGCACCCGCTGTGTCGAGGGGCTGAATTTTTTCTTAGTTCCCAGGAACGGGAAGCGGGGCTACTGGGTCGGACCATTGTTCCCGCAGAGGGGGTGGAGCATGGGTCTAACGATCGAGAAATATGCCGGGCTATCGACTGCACGTGTGCGCTGACCGCCCCGGCCGGCTCGCTCTTCTTGCAACCCTCACTCTGGCTGCCTGTGGTGGGGAGGGCACCACTCCATCCGGGCCTCCGCCGGCGGTCCGCGGCACCTACGATGTCTCCGGCCAGTCCACCAACGACCTCCTCTCCCAGTTCACTTTCGCCGGCACCCTGGTCTTGAGTCAGCCAGGAGACCCTCCCGGTGGGGTCATTGAGGGAACGCTGACTCTCACCTACAGCCGTCCGGGATGGTCTTCGGCTCCCGCTCCGATTCTTTCCGGTTCCGCGACCGGAGACAGTATCGTCTCGTTTATTGCCGGACCTGCCTCGGGAAGCGCCGTCTGGAGGGGTCGGTTCACCGGGGCCGCGATTGTGAATGGGCGGTTCGGTTGCGACGGGTGCTACGAAGGAGTGTGGGGCGGTACCCGTCGCTGAAGCCGTAGCCGAGAACGACTCCAGGCGGCGGAGACTCCACTGAACCGTGCCTGGAATATTGGTGCCTGTCCGCTGAGCCGCTAGAACGAGGGTGGTGGGGCGGGTGTGCGTCTCAGCTGATTCTCTCGATGAGCTCCGATGCGGGGACGATCTTGAAGCGGAACTTCTGCTCCACCAACTGGCGAACCGACTTGCCGGCGCGCTTGGCCGGCCGGAAGCGCATCTCGCCCAGCGCAGTCCGAACCGACTCGGTAAAGCGGGGATCGTCGCTCTGCACCACTTCGATGGTGGCGGTGTCCACCCGGCCGACCGTGTCGACGACGTAGGTGGCCCGCACCTGGCCCTCGGTCCCGATGGCGGCCAGCTCCCGCGGGTATATCGGCGCCGCACTCGACTCGTACCGCTCTACCATCTCGTCCACCTCCAGCACGCTGAAGGCGGTATCCGGGACGTATTGGGACGGCGGGCCCAGGGGTAACTGGCCCCGGGCGCCGCTCCGGTCGCGCCGCCCCCGGGCGCCATGCGCCGGTACCAGGCTGAGCCAGCCTCCATCCGGCACCAGGAGGTGCCTGCCGTCCTCGAGGTCTCCGCCCAGCTTGCCGTACTGGATGTTCTCGCTCTGGCGAGCACGCACGTCCACCCGGTCCGGCGGCAGCAGGAAGAACACCCTGGCCTCGCGCTCGTTGGCGGGCAGCTGCCTGCCGCCTGCGGTCAGGCTGAAGGCAAACCACACCAGGGTTGCGTGTGCCAGGGTGCTGAGGAAGGCACACTCCGCGCTTTGGAGGAATTTCCTGCCGGACTCGAGGAGGGTGGTACGCATGGCCAGGCCGCCAGAGGAGCGAGGCGCACTGTTGACTCTACATATATGACGAATGTCCCCTTAGGCAAGACACCGGTGGACGGTGGGAGCCGTGGGCAGGGCTCGTCCCGGCAGACATCCTACCAACACAGTCGCAACCACCCCAAGCAAGGTCCAGGCACGTCCCTCGCGTCTTTCAATGGGTGACAGCTCTATGGGGACAAGCCTCCAATGACTGCTCGCTGTGATCCAGGCCCTTTCGCCCGCCGCTCCGGTGCACCTATTTGGGTCCTCTGGACCACCAAAGTATCACTCCAACCACGAGCCCGCCGGCATGAGCAAAGCCAACAACCCCGAGCGCGATGACGCCCCATTCGGCAAGAAGATCCAGGACCTCTACGATCTCATCGACGGGATCGAGATTGCCATGTTCACCACCCGCCGCCCGGACGGGCACCTGGTCTCCCGGCCGATGGCCACCCAGACCCAGGCGGAGGGCACCGATCTCTGGTTCGTCACCGACATCGAGTCGAACAAGCTGGACGAGCTGGGCTT
>JBDTTD010000113.1:0-7986 GCA_039930805.1 Gemmatimonadales bacterium
GTTGGAAGAAGGTCGGCCAGTAGCTCACCGGCTCGACCTCGCCGAATGCCACCACCACACCGGAGTCCACGCCGGCCAGCAGCGCGGCGCGGTGGGCAGCGTAGTCGCTTCGGCTGACCTGGGCCCGGGCCGCCGATGGTAGCACGCCCAGGGCGAGGAATACGACGAAAAGGTTCGACGCGAGTCGGGCACGGAGTGGAAGCACGTGGACCTCAGGTAAGGGCTGGGTAGCGACTATTGGGTTGCTTCCAGTACGGACGAGTTTGAAAGCAAGATTCGGAGTGCGGAGACCGGTCCCGGGCGATAGACTTACCTTCGTGCCGGAACCTGGTCAACAGAGGGCTCGGGAAAGGAACGCAAATGAGGTTGTCAGATAAGAAGATAGAGCTTGCGGCCACGACCGAGAGCGACCCCCGGTGGGCATCCGTAGTGGCCCGCTCGGCTGCGGCGGACGGGACCTTCTTCTACTCGGTCAAGACCACGGGGGTGTACTGCCGCCCGTCGTGCGCCGCCCGAAAGGCCCGGCCGGAGAACGTCGGCTTCCACCCCACTCGGGAAGATGCCGAACAGGCTGGCTTCCGCCCCTGCAAGCGCTGCAAGCCGGATCAGCCCTCCCTGGGCGAGCAGCACGCGGCCATGGTCACCGAGGCCTGCCGCCTGATCGAGGCCTCGCCGACCGCGCCGACGCTGGAGGAGCTGGCGGCCCATGCCGGCGTGAGCGGATTCCACCTGCACCGGGTGTTCAAGGCGATCACCGGAGTAACCCCGAGAGAATACGCGGCAGCCCACCGGGGAGATCGGGTGCGGAAAGAGCTCGGCCGGGTGGGGAGCGTGACCGCGGCGATCTACCAGTCGGGCTACAACTCCAACGGCCGGTTCTACCACGAGTCCCAGCAGGTGCTCGGCATGACCCCGACAATCTATCGGGCGGGGGGCGTCAACGCCGCTATCCGTTTTGCCGTAGGCGAGTGCTCTCTCGGGTCCATTCTCGTGGCCCGGAGCGAGATCGGGGTCTGCGCAATTCTCCTGGGCGACGATCCCGACGCCCTGGCCCGCAACCTCCAGGACCGGTTTCCCCAGGCGACGCTGATCGGCGGCGATGCAGAGTTCGAGCAGCTGGTGGCACAGGTCGTCGGCTTCGTGGAGGCGCCCGGGCTCGGCCTCGATCTACCGCTCGACGTACAGGGCACGGCGTTCCAGCGGCGGGTCTGGCAGGCGCTGCAGGAGATCCCGGCCGGATCGACGGCGAGTTACACCGAGATCGCGGGCCGGATCGGATTGCCGAAGGCGGTCAGGGCGGTGGCCCAGGCCTGCGCGGCCAACCCGCTGGCGGTGGCGATCCCGTGTCATCGCGTGGTCCGCAACGACGGCGGGCTGTCGGGCTATCGCTGGGGCGTAGAGCGGAAGCGCGCGCTGCTGGAGCGGGAGGCGCGCGCGTAGCTGCCTGGGCTACGGGCATGTCTTCTGTTCCGGTCCGGAGGACCGGTGATTCCCGTAGGGGCGCCCTCATGGGCGGCCCCGTGCGCGATGGGTTTTTGGACGTTGGAGGGCCGCCCATGAGGGCGGCCCTCTTTACAATCAGCGGTCCTACGGACCGCCCCGGCACGAAATGCGGGGCGGTGAAATCCCCGGGCCGCCGATGCCCGACGCCTTCCAGGGGCTGGCGCAGGACGCCGCCGCAACCGCCGGCTTTCCTGGCGTCCAGTCCGATGGCTGTCTCGTCAACCGCCCCCTCGCTCGATGACTCCTGGCAGGCTGCACCGCCTCACGCTGCATTCCAGGTTTCCTCCGCGGGCGAGAAGACAACGATGGTGTCCACCGGAGCGAATCCCAGCTTGACGGCGAGCCGGGCCGAGGCGGCGTTCGATTCCATGGCTCCCCACACCGGCATCTTGCCCCGTTCGGCCATATGCCGGACTACGTGCGCAACGCACTGGGCCGCATAGCCCTGGCGCCGGAACGGCTCCAGCGTGTCGATCGAAATGTCCCACCACCGCTCGGTCACCGAGCCCGCGTAGCAGAAGGCGGCGGGCTGATCCCCGGCAAGGGCAGCGAAGACCGGGGTGCCGGATCGTGCCTCCACCAGGAGCTCGTCGCGCAGCCGCGCATACTGGATCGGGAGGCCGACCAGCTCCGGTATCGTCAGCTCCCGGACCGTGCCGGGGGGCACCGCGCGAATCAGATCGAGGCTCGGGGCGGTAAGAACCGTCGCGGCCTCCAGGAGCCAGTCGGGCAACGCCGCGGCAACCCAGTCGGCGTTCTCCGGCACGGCGAGCAGCTCTGTCGCGCTCGCGGCGGCATTCTGGATGAGCTCGTGCGCCGGGCGGCCGACCACCGCGGCCTGGTCGTCGCCGGCGTGCAGGGCGACAAACGTCACCGGAGAAGTGGCCACTGTCCCCACGGGCCGCCCCATGCCGGTCAGCAGCATCCCGCGAACCTCGACCCAGCGGGGCTCGTCGGGTAACAAGTGGGCGACCGCCTCCGGGGGCAGCACGGCGCTGGGCGAGCTCATGGGATGGGAGAGAAAGTGTCATCGGAAGCAAGCCCGTGCAATGAACGCCCTCTCCCCGCACTAAATTACGGGCATACAGGTAAAACCCCCAGGGAGCCTTACATGGCCAATGATCACGATGTCGCCTTCCCCATCCTGAGTGACCGAGACCTCCAGGCTCTTGCCATCCGGGGGCACCACCGCGAGGTCCACGCCGGAGACCTCCTCTTCGAGGAGGGCGATCGCAACCCGTCCTTCTTCGTGGTGGAGAAGGGCGCGATAGAAATCATCGAACACTCGCGCGGCACTCCTCATACCGTGGTCGTTCATCATCAGGGGCAGTTCACAGGCGACGTGGACGTGCTCAGCGGCCGGGCTGTGCTCGTCACCGGGCGGGTAGCTGAAGACGGCCGCGTGCTCCAGCTCAGCACCGAGGAGCTGCGACGGGCGGTGGACGAGCTTCCCGAGCTGGGAGAAACCTTGGTCAAGGCGTTCTTCACCCGCCGGACCCTTCTCCTCGACAGCGGTTTCCAGGGGGTCAAGATCATCGGCTCCCGTTTCTCTCCAGCCTCCCATCGGCTGCGCGAGTTCGCCTCCCGGAACGCCATCCCGTTCAAGTGGTTCGATCTCGACACCGACGAAGAGGCCGAGGCGTTGCTCCGGCAGTTCAACATCCCGGCCTCGGACATCCCGATCGTGATGGGCCGGGACGGCGAGTGGGTTCGCAATGCAACGATCGAGGGGTTGGCCAGCTGCGCCGGGTTGAACGCCGGGCTGGAAGAGGACCAGGTCTACGATCTCGTGGTGGTGGGTGCCGGGCCGGCGGGGCTCGCGGCCTCGGTGTATGCCGCGTCGGAGGGACTCGAGGTGCTGACGACCGAGTCCCTCGCGCCGGGCGGGCAGGCGGGTGCCAGCTCGCGGATTGAGAACTATCTCGGATTTCCGGCCGGAATCTCGGGAGCAGACCTAACGAAGAACGCCCTCCTCCAGGCCCAGAAGTTTGGGGCCCGCATCACGGTTCCCGCCACGGTTCGATCCCTGGAGCTCGACGCCGGGGACAGGGTGGTGACCCTGGCCGACGGGACCCGGCTCCGCACCCGCTGTGTCCTGGTGGCGAGCGGGGTGGAGTATCGCAGGCTCCCCGTGCCCCGTCTCCAGGAGTTCGAGAACGCAGGCGTTTACTTTGCCGCCACCGAGATGGAGGCAAAGCAATGCAAGGATGAGGAGGTGGTACTCGTCGGCGGCGGAAACTCGGCCGGTCAGGCGATCGCGTTTCTCGCGAGGTATGCCCGCCGGGTGCACGTGGTTCTGAGGGGAAAGGACCTCGGGAAGAGCATGTCCCGCTACCTGGTAGACCGGGTCGAAGGCATGGAGAACGTCACCATCCATCGCCGCTCGGAGGTCACCGGGGTGGAAGGGAACGGTCACTTGAGCGCGGTGCACGTCAGGAATGGGGAGGGAGAACAGCAGACCTTCGAGACGAACTCGCTCTATCTCTTCATCGGCGCCGACCCAAAGACCGCCTGGCTGGCCGGCTGCGTCGATCTGGACAAGAACGGGTTCGTCCTGACCGGTGGCTCCCTGCCGCCCGAGCTGTCGGCCACCGAGCGCTGGCGCGGGGCCGGACGTGCCCCCTTCCTGCTGGAGACCAGCCTGCCCGGGGTCTTTGCCGCCGGCGACGTGCGGAGCGGATCGGCCAAGCGGGTGTCCTCCGCTGTAGGGGAAGGAGCCATGGCGGTCAGCTTCGTTCATGCGCATATAGCAAGGCCGGTGTAGGTGGGACAGCGGGACAGCGGGACAGTGGGACAGTGGGACAGTGGGACAGTGGGACAGTGGGACAGTGGGACAGTGGGGCTGGAGCTAAAGTGTCAATTGCCAATAACCAATAGCCAATAGCGCTGATGGAGAGATGCAATGTTACAAGAATGCATACACATCGTTGAGGTTCGAGACGTGGCGCCCAGCACGCCGAGTGGCTGCGAGGAGTGCCTCAAGACCGGGATGCGCTGGGTGCACCTCCGGCTGTGCCAGGAGTGCGGCCACGTGGGCTGCTGCGATAATTCGCCGGGGAAGCACGCCACCAAGCACTTCCACGCGACCAGTCATCCGGTCATGCGGAGCTTCGAGCCGGGCGAGGATTGGAGCTGGTGCTACGTGGACGAAGTGTTCTTCGAGCCGGCCGTCAAGCCGGGCATGGGAATACGGAAGTGACCTCATGCTGACCCCACGCAAGCTCGGACAACAGGGGCTGGAAGTCTCGGCGCTCGGACTCGGCTGCATGGGAATGAGCCAGTCCTACGGAGAGTTCGACGACCAGGAATCGCTGGCGACGCTGGACCGCGCCATCGAGCTCGGCGTCACCTTCTTCGATACTGCTGAGGCGTATGGGCCCTTCACCAACGAAGAGCTGCTGGGCCGCTGGTTCAAGGGCCGGCGGGATCGGGTCGTCATCGCCACCAAGTTCGGCTTCCGGTTCGAGGGCTCGCAGGTGGTGGGAGTGGACAGCCGGCCGGAGCACATCAGGGAGGTGGCGGAAGCATCGCTTCGCCGGCTCCGCACCGATCACATCGATCTGTTCTATCAGCACCGGGTGGATCCGGCGGTGCCGATCGAGGACGTGGTCGGAGCCATGGCCGGCCTGGTACAAGAGGGCAAGGTGCGCTTCCTCGGCCTGTCCGAGGCGGGAGAAGACACCATCCGTCGGGCCCACGCGGTGCACCCGATCTCGGCGCTCCAGAGCGAGTACTCCCTCTGGGAGCGCAATCTGGAGCACGACATCATCCCCCTACTTCGCGAGCTGGGCATCGGACTGGTGCCGTTCAGCCCGCTGGGCCGCGGATTCCTGACCGGAACGGCGAAGCGGGCGGAGGATTATTCCGAGGGCGATTACCGGCGAGGCGATCCGCGGTTCCAGGGCGAGAACTACGATGCCAACATGCGGGCAGCAGCCGTGGTGCAAGAGTTGGCCCAACAGAAGGGTCGAACGGCGGGGCAGGTGGCCCTCGCGTGGCTGCTGCACAAGGGGAACGACATCGTTCCCATCCCGGGAACCAAACGGCGCCGGTTTCTGGAGGAGAACGTGGCCGCGGCCGACCTGAAGCTGAGTGCGGCGGAGATCGAGCGTCTCGACGCTGCGCTGCCACCGGAAGTGGTCGCCGGCCCGCGGTACAACGAGCGAATGATGTCGTTCATTGACCGGTAGGCCCCTCCCCACCCGCTACCGGACCACCAGCTCGCGCGTCCAGAGCGGTTTCTCCCGGATTTCGGCAACCAGCCGGTACTTGCCGACATCGGGTTTGAACTCGAAGTCGTAGGTCTCTCCTACTGCAATGCTGAACGTCGAGGGTGCTCGAAGTGCCTGGCTGGGTGGAAGGTCGGCTCCGTCTTTCGCAAGCTTCCTCCATGTCACCAGTGATGTGTCCCGGTAGATCGTAAAGCGGATGAGTCCCGCGGGGCCGATGTTCACGAAACGCAGGCGATGGACGACGCCGGCAGTAAGAGCGAGGGGAGCCGGCAGCGAGTCACCATTGATCAGGAGATGCGGGAACTTCGGTGCCCGTATCTCCCCATCCCAGCCGGTCACGAAGAGGTGATCCCGCCGAGCATCGAAGCGCTTACCGGGCTCGAGCACCACGATGCCCCCGTAGAGACCGGACGTGAGCTGTTCGATGTCGTTGAGATGGGTGTGGTACATGAATGTCCCCGCCCGCGGCAGGGTGAGCCTGGCGGTGAACGAGTCACCCGGCATGACGGAGGGAGCCAACTGGTTGGCCGCTCCGCTCCAGCCGGCCACACCGTCGGAATAGCTCTCCAGCTCGATGCCGTGCCAGTGGATGGCCGTCGGTTCTTTGAGCCGGTTCACGATCACGATGTCGGTAGGCTGCCCCCGGGTCAGAACTAGTGCAGATCCCGGAATCTCGACCGAATCTGCCGCCGGCGGCCGGTCACCCCGCTGCAACACGAACCCCAGCCTGCGAGGAGCTCGGCCCCGTTTTACCCCTTCCTGTACAAACAGGCGGAGCCGGCGCGCCGGTCCTCGGGGCGCCTCGACGACGCCCGGCCTGGGACGCACGGCTATGCCCAATACCAGGCCAGCCATGTGAGCCCCCGCGTCGTGCGCCATCCGGTCGTGGTTATCCCGAGGCGGGGGATAAAGCCGGCTGCTCGGGACCACGTGAAAGCCGAGGTGACAATGGAAGAGCCAGTTTCCCGGGCGCTCGGGCACCCAGGTCATCACCATGGTGTTGAACGGTCGCAACCCTTCGGTTACGACCAGTCGCCGAGCAGCCGCTGAGTAAAGCGTGTCGCTAAGCCCGTCGCCCCGCGTCTCGACCCGATAGTAGAAGCCGTGAAGATGCATCGGGTGATTTCGCCAGGTGCCGTTGAGCACCCGCCAGCGCAGGGTGTCTCCGGCGGTCGCCTCGATCCGCTCGGTGTAGGGCCAGGAGCGCCCGTTGATGGTGAGCGCGTTGCGGTAGGTGGCCGAGTCTATCCTGGTCGCCCAGATGTTCAGCACCAGGACGCGGTCGGGCGGCGACCCGCCGGGAGGATCCACGATGAAGGCCCCGGCTAGCTGCTCCCGCTCCGCGTCGCGCTCGTGTTTGCTGTTGCCGAGCGATGCCCAGTAGAGGTAGCTCCCGGGCGCGCCGGCGGGGAACACCACCGACCGCGACTCGCCGGGCGGGATAACCAGGCTGTCGTCCACACTGGCAGGATGGGTAACGAGACCGTAGATCCGGAGCGTCGAGTCAGCCAGCTGGCTGCGAACCGTCGCAGCGATCACGGTGCCGGCCGGCACCCGGATGAGGGGCCCAGGGACCTGGGGTGCCTTTCCTGCTTCCCTGAAGGCCGCGACCTCGATCGAGGGGCCGCTGTCTGCCTCGGGTCGCCAAGTGGCCATGCCGACGATCAGGTTCAGCTCGAGGGTGTCGTGAGAGAGACGGCCGGCGGGGGAACGATTGTCGTTGGAGAGAACGAGGGGCAGGGTCTTCCCGCGCGTGCCTCCGCTGAGGAGCGCCAGGAATGCAACGGCTATTATCGCTCGTGTCATCTCGGATCTCTGTGCGGACGCGTGAATGTATGGCGAGAAGTTCAGAAGCGCTAGCTCGAGGTGTTCTGCTTTGTGGAAATGTGAAAAATGTGCACGGCTGGGGATAAAAACTTCCCTCTTGCGCGCCGGAAAATCTCTTCCTATACTGTCGTCGCCAAGTTGAGAATTGATCGTTTTCCGCTTGGATTGACGAGACCAATCGCGTGTCTCGTCCATGTCGCACCAGCGCCGCGACGTGCCGTAGCAGGAAGCTGATCCGCGATTCAGCTGACTTGTAGCGCTCGATCTGGCGAACTGGATGGCCGCAAGCCATTCGGGAATAGAAAGCCGGAGCTCCAGAGGCCTAATCGCAAACGCTTCAGTTAGCGATGGCCAAAGGAAGAAGAACGGAGAAGTAAATTCTCCGCCTCCGGCTAGCCAGAACGAAAGACGGCCCGCGTTCCCT
>JBDTTD010000114.1:0-7985 GCA_039930805.1 Gemmatimonadales bacterium
AGGTCGCGCGTTCACGCACCCGTAAACGGGTACCCGGCGCCGGGCCCACTCCGAGAAACTCTGGTCCCCGCCACTAGGTCGCGCGTTCACGCACCCGTAAACGGGTACCCGGCGCCGGGCCCAAGCCGGCAATGATCCCAAGGTTGTGGGCCTGGTGTACATCGCGGCGTTCGCTCCGGACCAAGCGGAGTCGGTCTCGAGTCTGATCCAGAATCCTCCGCCTGGTCGCACCCGTCCCGCCAATCCTGCCGCCTCAGGGGACGGCCATCTCCTCCTCGACAAGTGAAAGTACGCCGCGCCGTTTCCGGCAGACGTCGACCCGGAGCTAGCGGCCTTCATGGCGGATGCCCAGGTGCCTTGGGGGCTCGAGGCGCTCGACGGAGCCATCACCGAGCCGGCCTGGAAATCCAAGCCGAGCTGGTACCTGGTTGCCATCGACGACCGCATGATTCCGCCGTTGGCCCAGCGTCTCATGGTCTCGCGCGCGCGGGCGACGGTGGTCGAAGCCCCGGGAAGAGACCGCGGACATCCACGATGGGCCACTAGCGCCAGCGAGTGCAACCCCTTACATTCCAATCGTTTCCAGTCTCACACGAAAGCCTCGCCCTTTGCTGGAGTCGGGCGGGGCTTTGCGCAAACAACCTGCGAAGAGTGAGCGATTCAAGGTGGGAAATTCCTCAGCCCGTGAGCCGAGAGGTCAATCGACCGTCGAGGAAACGGCCGCAGGCGCGAACTCTTTTGAGCGAGGCGGGCATGATTCAGGGGTCAACTCCGCAGGTTCCGCCCGCGAGCGACGCGGCAGTCATCGCCTGGATGGGAGCGCAAGGCTGGAAGGTTGGTCCCGCCCGGTGGGAAGTGGACCCGGAGCCCGGATTTCACGTCTGGCAGGAAAATGGAGGGCTCGCCAGGATATCACGCGCGCTATGGATATCCGACCCCATGATCAGACGTCTAAAACCAGAGCAGCTGATCGGCGTACTCGACAAGGAAGAGATGGCGCAGGAGATCCGGATCAGCATCAAGATCCGCATCGAAGAGCGCGGCGCAGAATACCGGGTCTCTGTTGTGCCCAGGCGCTCGGGGGAATGGCCGACTCAGGGTGGCCCTGGATAAGGCGTCGGGTCCCCGGAGGTCGGAAGACTACCCGGAGATCAGGGCCCTCTCCTGGTCGTGAGCGTAGATGGCAACCTCCAGCCTGGTATGCAGCGCGAGCTTCTCCAGGATGTTGTGTACGTGGCTCTTGACCGTGTGGGTGGCGATATGCAGCCGGTTGGCGATCTCCCGGTTGCTCATCCCATCCGCGATGGACTCGATCACCTGGCGCTCGCGAGCTGTCGTTCGCACCGCGGCTTTCACTCCTCGCCTGCCCCGGGAGAGGGCCTGGCTGGCCACGTGGGAGAAGAGTGTGCCCGCCATCAGCGAGGGCAGCACACTGACCCCGTCCGCCACTGCCAGGATAGTCGCCACGAACACCTCGATCGTGGCGTCCTTGAGGATGAATCCCGAGGCTCCCGCCTTCACGAACTCGACGAAATCCTCATGGGCCGGGAGAAGACCCATCACGATCACCTTGACGTCGGGCAGCGCCTCCCGTACCTCCTTCACTAACCGGGCACTGTCCTGGTCTCCCAAGGCCGAGTCCAGCAGGACCAGCTGCGGCTTCACCCGGGCAACTTCACGCAGCGCCTCCTTGCCGCTTCGGGCAGTGGCGACCACGTTCAGTCCATTGGCAGTGAGCAAGGCCGAGAGGCCGTCGCGTAGCAGGCGGTTGTCCTCGATGAGGAAAACCGGAACCGTTCGCGGCATGACCATCAGCGAGAGCTTGGTGGCAGTGGGTTTCACGGTTCGAGTCCCAGGAGTAGTCCGTTGATCAACTAGACCAGCCGTCCGCGGCGAACGCGACGCTCGGAAATGCTGTGGGGCGGGGCCGCTGCCCGAGGACCCGTTCCAGTACCGACCGGGGGTTCCGGCGACGGGTAGGCGTGAATGGTCGCCAGCATCGCTGCCTGCACCTCGGCCCGGCTGCAGAGCCCGGCCACCGCTGGATCGAAGGCACGTCCGCTCATACCGGCGATGGCGGCAAGCACCTGATCCATCGGCCATGCCTTCCGATAGACCCGGTCGTGCACCGTGGCGTCGAAGAAATCCGCCACCCCCACGATCCGGGCAGAGGCAGGAATGGCCAGGCCCGACCTCAGCTCCGGATAGCCCTGTCCGTCCCAGCGCTCGTGGTGGGAGAGGGCAACCTTCTCGGCCAGCTGGATGAAGCTCGACCGCCCACCCGACAGGATCTTGGCCCCGATCGTGGTATGCTCCTCCATGATCCTCCGCTCGCGGACGGTCAGCACGCCCGCCTTGAGCAGAATCGCGTCAGGGACGCCGATCTTCCCCACGTCATGCAGCGGCGCGGCCAGTCCCAGGAGACCGGCCTCCGCGTCACTCCATCCCAGCGCCCGCGCCAGCAGCTCCGAGAGCGCTCCCACCCGCTGCGTGTGCCGGCCGGTCTCGTCGTCCCGGAACTCGGCGGCCAGGCTGAGCCTCATGATCGTATCCCTTTGGGCGGTGTCCAGCTCGACGGTGCGCTCCGCGACCCTGCGCTCCAGCTGCTGATTGTACTCCGCGATCTGCCGGTGCAGCGATCGCGTCTCCAGCAGGTTTCTGATCCGGATCAGCACCTCATGCATGTCGAACGGCTTGGCGACGAAGTCCGACGCACCCAGTCCCAGCGCCCGCTGACATGCCTGCGGCGAGGCATCGCCGGTCAGCATGAGGATGGGGAAGAACTCGGAGGCCGGCAGCTGCGCTCTGAGGCGCTCCATCACCGCCATGCCGTCTATCTCCGGCATGTGGAGATCCAGCAACAGCAGATCGGGCTGGATCTCAGCGAACCGGGCGATGGCCTCACGTGGCGCCGTGATCGCTGTGACCCGCCGATAGCCGGCGGCGGCCAGGACGCGCTCCAGCACCTTCACGTTGGACGCCTCATCGTCGACGATGAGGATGCGTGCGTCCGGATGGGTCGCGGTGATCACGTCGCTGGGCTCCAGGCGTCGGCAATGGCCACTCTGGGAATGCATTTCATAAGGGGACCGGAAGGCGTTGGACGGCGTCGAGGACTTCCCGGACCTTGCGAGCCAGGGCGTCGGGGGTGAACGGCTTCTGGAGGTAGGCAATGCCCGGCCGCAGAACCCCGTGCCGGACCACCGCGTCGTCGGTGTAGCCCGACATATAGAGAACCTTTACCCCTGGCCGCTTGATGGCGAAGCGCTCGGCCAGCTCGCGCCCACTCATGCCCGGCATGACCACGTCGGTGAGCAGCAGATCAATCGGACCGGGGCGGGAGCCTTCCAGCGTCAGTGCCGCGGCACTGCTGAGAGCCTCGATGACGGTGTAGCCGTACCGCTCCAGGATCTGCCGGGCGGTGGACCGCAGGGCGGGCGCATCCTCGGTCAGGAGGACCGTCTCCGTACCGAGGAGCGACTCGGGGGTCGAGGCCTCCTGGCTCATCGGTGGAACGCCGTCAACTCGCGGCAGATAGATCTTGAACGTGGTGCCGATGCCCAGCTCGCTGTACACCCAGATGAACCCACCGCTCTGCTTCACAATCCCGTACACGGTAGCCAGACCGAGGCCGGTGCCCTTCCCCACTTCCTTGGTGGTGAAGAAGGGCTCGAAGATCCGCGCTCGGGTCTGCTCTGTCATCCCGGTGCCGGTGTCGGTCACCGTCAGCATCGCGAACCGTCCGGGCGTCGCGGGCCAATGGGTGCGTGCGTAGGCATCGTCCAGCTCCACCGACGACGTCTCCAGGGTCAGCTTGCCGCCGTCGGGCATCGCATCCCGGGCGTTAACCGCCAGGTTCATGATGACCTGATCCAGCTGGCCGGGGTCGATCTTGACGGTGGCCGGGTCCCGGTTCAACACCGCGACCAGCTCGATGTCCTCTCCAATCAGCCGCTGCAACATCTTCTCCGCCGTGGTCACGACTTCCTCGATGGTGACCAGCTTGGGCTCGATCACCTGCTGCCGGCTGAAGGCGAGGAGCTGCCGGGTGAGGCCGCCCGCCGCCTGGGAGGCCTTCCGAATCTCCAGCAGGTTTTCCTGCCGCGGGTCGCCCTCCGGGGTATCCATCAGCACCAGCTCGGCGCAGCTGCTGATAACGGTGAGCAGGTTGTTGAAGTCGTGCGCCACGCCACCGGCCAGACGCCCCACCGCCTCCATCTTCTGCGCCTGGCGGAACTGATCCTCCAGCTGTCGTTTCTCGGTCACGTCGCGCAGCGCGGTGAGCCGCCCGGCGCGACCGTCGGTGTTGTGGGTTCGCGCGGTGGCCTCGAGGAGAATCCTGGTGCCGTTCTTCTTCTTCCCCACCAGCTCGTAGGTCCCTTCCACCCCGCCCGTGATCCGCTGCCGGACCAGGTCCACCGATTCGTCGGCGAGGAAATCGAATATCGGTCGTCCTGCCACCTCGTCCATGTTGTAGCCGAACATCTCCGCGAATCCCCGGTTGGCCTCGCGCACCACCCCTTCTTCGGTGAGGGCGATGCCGTCAAACGAGGCCTCGATCACCTTGCGGTAGAGCGCCTCGCTTTGGGCCTGCGCTTCCTGGGCCCGCTTCCGCTCGGTGATGTCCTCCTGCGTCGCCAGGAAGTGCGTAACCCTGCCCTGCGGGTCTCGCACCGGCGAGATGGTCACCCAGTGCCACGCCAGGGTATCGTCCTTGGTCCGATTCTGGAGCTCTCCGTGCCACACCCGGCCGCGGTTGAGGGCCTGCCACATGTCCTGATAGACCTCGAGCGGTGTGTGACCCGAATTGAGCAGTCGCGGACTCTGTCCCAGGGCCTCCGCGGCGGAGTAGCCCGTCATTTCGACGAAGCGCCGGTTCACGTATTCGATCCGGCCGTCGGTGTCCGTGATGATCACCGAGGCCGGGCTTTGATCCACTGCCAGGGTCAACCGCCGGATGGTGTCCTGGGCACGCGCGCCCTCCTGACGAGCCTCTCGCTCATCCAGAATCCGGCTTACTACAAGGGACAGGCGGGCCAGGTTCCCCTTGACGACGTAGTCCGCCACACCAAGTCTCAGGCACTCGACGGCCAGCTCGTCGCCCAGGGTCCCGGTCACCAGGATGAGGGGTAGCTCTACCCCGTACTCCCTGATCGCCGCCAGCGCGCCCATGCCGGTCCAGCCGGGCAGCCGATAGTCCGCCAGTACCACGTCGTAGGTATCGGCACGGATTCGAGCCTCGAAGTCCTCCTTGGTCTCGACGACATCGGCACGCACGTCGAAGCCGCCGCGCTCCAGCTCCGCCAGGCAGAGCTCTACATCCGTCTCGATGTGCTCCAGCACCAGCAAGCGCAGAGGCTGGCTCATCGGCTCGGCCCGTTGAACGCCCTGAAGGGCGCCGGCTCGTTTACTGCGAGCCAGTAGCCACCCAACTGGCGCACGATCTGGCGGAAACGATCGAACTGAACCGGTTTTTGCACATAGCTGTTGGCCCCGAGCTGGTAGCCTCCTGCCACATCCGCCTCCAGCCGTGAAGAGGTCAGCAGCACCACCGGTATGGCTCGAGTCCGGGGATCCCGCTTGATCTCCTGCAGCACTTCCAGGCCGCTCAACTTCGGAAGCTTGATGTCGAGCACGATCAGGCGCGGAGGGGCGTCGGCCATCCGCTGTGCGTAACTGGCCCGGCAGAAGAGAAAGTCCAGGGCCTCCTCACCATCGTGCACGTGGTGAATGCGACCGACGAGGTTTTCTCCCAACGAGAGCATGATGAGCTCCGCGTCAGCCGGATTGTCGTCGGCCAGCAGGACCTCCACCGTACCGGCCCTCATGCCGGGTCCGGGGCCGCGTGATCGCCCCCCTGGGCCAGGGTGAAATAGAAGGTGGCGCCGTGGTCGGGCTCCGCCTCCGCCCAGATCTCACCCCCGTGCTTATGGATGATCCGCTGCACCGTCGCCAGCCCTACCCCGGAGCCCTCGAACTGATCGGCGCGGTGCAGACGCTGAAACACTCCGAACAGCTTGTCCGCGTACTTCATGTTGAATCCCACGCCGTTGTCCCGGATCACGATCGTGGACCGGCCGTTGTTCGCGACGCACGCCACCTCGATCGAGGCCAGCTCGCGCGGTCGGGTGTACTTGATGGCATTCGACAGCAGGTTGGTGAACACGATCTTCATGAGACCAGGGTCGCAGTCCACCGTCGGAAGCTTACCGACCGTCCACTGGATGATTCGGTCGGCGCAGCCAGGTCGAAGCTCGGTGAGGGCATCCTTTACGATGCCATCCAGGGGAGTGGGCCGGGTGTGCACGTCCTGCCGCCCCAGCTGAGCCAGACCGAGCAGATCATCCACCAGCCGCCCCATGTGCTGGGTGCCTTCCTGGATCCGGCGGAGGTAGTGCAGCGACTTGGAGTCGAGACCAGTTCCGGCGTGCTCCACCAGAATCCGGGAGAACCCGTCGATCTGCCGGAGAGGAGCCCTGAGATCGTGGGAGACCGAATAGGTGAAGGTCTCCAGTTCCCGGTTAGCGGCGGCAAGCTCGGCGGTTCGGTCCGCCACCCGGCGCTCGAGGCTCTCGTTCAGGTGGCGAACACGAGTCTCGGATAGGATGAGCTCCCGTCTGCCACGCTGCCGCTCCAGGGCGTACCGGATGGTTCGCCAGATGAGATCGCCGTCTACCTGCCCCTTGATCAGATAATCCTGGGCTCCCTGTTGCATGACTTTGAGGGCCACGCTCTGATCACCAAAGCCGGTGAGGACGATGATCGGGAGCGCAGGAGTGCTGGCGTGGACCGAGGCGAACGTATTCACACCGGTGCTGTCTGGTAACCCGAGATCGAGCAGCAGGACATCGATTCCGCCTCGCCGTATCCGCTCGAGCCCGGCCGCCAGACTGTTGGCGACCTCCAGGGTGTACGGAACCGCCAGGGGCTTGGAGAGCATCTCCTGGATCAGGCGCACGTCCCCCCGGTTGTCCTCCACCAGCAGGATTGCGATCGGCAGCAGGGCCGCGGTCACCATGATCAGGTCTCGATCAATCGTCGCGGCCATGATCGGCGGACGTGCTGATGCATGGACACTGGTGGAGGGATACACGAGGGAATGTCGAACCCGACGGTTTCGGCCAGCAGCGCGCCCAGGAAGACCTGAACGAGACGCTGATCGAGCGTTGGGCGCGGCGGCGGCTGTGGCCCCGTCATGACCCCGTCGCAGTAGCGATTCGGGCGATTGTTGTCAGTGAGTCATCTCGCGGAGGTCGCGACCGTGGTCGTCAGGCACGCGGCCGGCGGCTGGGAGCATAGGGGGGGAGGCGATCTGAGCCTGGGTTCCAGCTTAACGCCTGAAGGGCAGAGTTACTATCGGGAAACGCCTGACCGGGAGACCCTCAGCCGGCGTCAGCCTTCAATCGGCGGCCTGGCTGGCGGAAACGACGCCCACCCGAACCGCGTAGCGCACCAGGCCGGCGACATCGTGGATATCGAGTCGGCTCATGAGCTGGGCCCGGTGGGTTTCCACCGTCTTGATGGACAGATGGAGCGCGAGGGCGATTTGGCGGGTAGAACGGCCGCTCGCGAGCAGTTGCAGGACCTGACGTTGGCGGCGGGAGAGGCTTCGAAGTGGCGCCCGGAGCGAAAGTGCTGTGGCCATGGCTGGCCCCAGGCGAGATATCTCCGACTTGGGGACGAAGTCCGAGGCCCCCGCCTGCAGGCACTCGGCCGCCCGTTGCTCGAACTGGCCCGACACCAGAATGAACGGAGATCCCGGTGCCCGACTCTGCGCCAGACGGAAGGCGTCGAGGACGTTGAAGTCGGACACGGCGTGGTCGGATAGAATTATGTCCGGGACGAACTCGTCGAGACCGCGGATGAACTCGATTCGGGTATCGACCTGGATGATCTCGCTGGCGGGAACGGCGTCCCGTACGGCATGCGTGATCAGCTCCGCATCGCGGAGATCGTCTTCCAGCAGCAGGATCCTGAGACCCGAC
>JBDTTD010000115.1:0-7864 GCA_039930805.1 Gemmatimonadales bacterium
CTTCAATGAGTCGCAGAACGTGCGTCCCTTGGTCGAGTGGATCCTGCAGGCCCTGGAGACATACCCTGATACCTTCGAGATCATTCTGGTCGACGACGGCAGCCGGGATGGCACCTGGAACGAAGTCCGCTCGGCGTCGGCCGACCCGCGCGTCCATGGGCTTCGCCTGGGCACGAATGTGGGGCAGACAGCGGCGATGATGGCCGGGTTTGACAACGCGCGGGGTCAGGTGATCGTGTCGCTGGATGGCGACCTGCAGAACGACCCGCGTGATATTCCCGCGCTGGTGGCCAAGCTCGACGAAGGATACGACCTGGTGTGTGGCTGGCGGCAGCAGCGGCAGGACAAGCTGATCCTTCGAAAGGTCCCCTCCTGGCTGGCTAACCGACTGATCCGGCGCCTGACCGGCGTGCCTATCAGGGACAATGGCTGCTCGCTCAAGGCGTACCGTCGGGAGCTGCTGCATCGGATTCCGCTTTATGCCGAGCAGCACCGCTTCATCCCCGCCCTTTCAGCCAGTGTGGGTGCGCGTATCACCGAGATGCCGGTCCGGCATCACGCTCGTCGTTTCGGCGAGAGCAAGTACGGCATCTCTCGAACGGTGAAAGTGCTAGCCGATCTGATCACCCTCAAAATGATCACCACCTTCAGATCCAGGCCTCTTCTGGGCTTCGGGCTGGCCACGCTGCCGGCGCTGGGCGTCGCACTGGTCTTCGCCGCGTTGTGGCTTTTCAGTCTGACCCATTTCGGTCCGGAAAAGGCGGGCGCCCTGGTCTTTCCAGGCGCCGCGCTCCTGGGGCTCGGGGTGGCCTTCTACCTCTTTATGCTTGGTCTCGTCGCGGAGGTCGCGCTCAGCAGCGAACGCGGGGACGCGAGCGATATCCCGAACGCGTGGGAGGTTGGTTGAGATGAGCGCACCACAGACGCTGATGGAACCTACCACCGATACTTCGGGTCACCGGACCCTCGCGGGCTCCGGCTTCATCTCCGTCGTGGTGCCTGTCGTGGAGAGAGCGGACGACCTCGTTGCGGTGTATGGTGCGTTCGCCCGGGAGCTGGACGCGCGCCCGCAGGATTACGAGTTTCTCTTCGTCTTCGACGGCTCCATCACGCCGGCTCCGGAGCTGGTAACGCTGGCCCGGCAGAACGAGGGAGTCCGGATTCTGCGATTCGCGCGGTCGTTTGGTGAGACAGCAGCGCTGCAGCTCGGCATCGAGAAGAGCCGGGGTGACCTGGTCATTACTCTGCCGGCCTATTTCCAGGTTCAACCCGAAGGCATTCACCGGTTGCTCGACGCAGTCTCCGCCGGCGCGGACATGGTTGTCGCCAACCGGTCGCCCCGGCTCGACGGGTGGCTCAACCGGATGCAGTCCCGCGCATTCCAGAGCATCATCGGTGGAGTTTCAGAGCAGCGATTCCACGACATGGCCTGCGGCGTCCGGGTCATGCGCCGGTCGGTGGCCGAGGCGCTGCCCCTCTATGGAGATCTCCATCGATTCATTCCCGCGCTCGCCCTGCGGGAGGGGTTCCGAGTCGATGAAGTGGCGGTCCCTCAGCACCCGGGAGACGCCAGGATGCGGGTCTACGGGCCGGGGGTCTACGTGCGCCGCCTCCTCGATATCGCCGCCTTCTTCTTTCTTGCCAAGTTTACCGAGAAGCCGCTGCGATTCTTCGGGCTGGTGGGATCTCTGTTCATCGCAGCCGGAGCCGTCCTGAGCCTGGTCCTCTTCATTCAGCGGGTCGATGGCCAGGGCATCGCCAACCGGCCGGCGCTGCTGCTCGCCGTGCTGTTCCTTGCGTTGGGGGTCCAGCTCATGGGCCTCGGCCTAGTCGGCGAGATCATCGTGCATCTCCGTGCGCCGCATCGGCGCGCGTATCGGGTGCGTGAGCGAGCGTAGACTCGCCAGTCATGCGACGAGACCTCCCTCGACTCGCCGACACCACGTTCGATCTCCTCATCGTCGGCGCCGGGATCTACGGCGCTTGCGCAGCCCGCGACGCAGCCCTTCGCGGGCTGACGGTCGCAGTCGTCGACCAGGGCGACTTCGGGGCAGCCACCTCGGCCAATAGTCTAAGGATCGTCCACGGAGGCCTGCGCTATCTCGCACGGGGGAGATTCTCCCGCATGCGGGAGTCGATCAGGGAGCGCTCCACGCTCCTTCGGATCGCGCCTGGCCTGGTGGAGCCGGTGCCGGTCCTGGTCCCCACGTACGGCGCCGGTGGTCGGGGACGGATGGCCCACGCAGCGGCGCTGGCCCTGAACGACCTGGTATCGTGGAACCGGAACCGTCGTCTCGAGCAAGGCCGGAACATCCCCCGCGGTCGGGTGATTTCGCGGGATGAATGTCTCCGGCTCTTCCCCTGGTTCGCGTCCAGGGGCCTGTCGGGCGGAGCCATCTGGCACGATGCCCAGCTGCGCCATCCCGAGCGCCTCACCCTGAGTTTCGTGAAGGCCGCGGTCTCGAGCGGGGCCGTGCCCGCCAATTACCTGCGGGTGAAGCGGCTGCTTACTCAGCGTGGCGCCGCATCGGGTGCCCGGGTTATCGATTCATTGACCGGAACGGAGCTCGACATCAGGGCTCGGTCTGTGCTGGTGGCGGCCGGTCCCTGGACCCGGGACCTGGTCGCCACAGCTGGTGGGGCCGAGGTGCTCGACCAACCAGGCCGCGCGATGGGCCTGAACGTGGTGATCAGCCGCAAGCTGGCGGATGTGGCGTTTGGCGTCCGTTCCAGGAGCGGGCCCAGCGCCGACCCGGTCGGCGGGGGCTATCGATTCCTGTTTTGCGCTCCGCAGGGCACGGGCACAGTTCTGGGCACCTGGTACGCCCCGGACCAGGGCGACCCGCGCGGGACGCGGGATCGCGGAGTGTTGGCCCTGTTGGGAGAATTCAACGCTGCCTGTCCGGGCCTTGAGCTGTCTTCCAGTGACGTGGTGCGTTGCCAGTGGGGATGGCTACCGCTGAAAGGCGAGAACGAGCCGGGCCGGCGCGATGCTCTGGCGGAGGACCCCCGTATCGTGGACCATGGGAGCCGGGGGGTCCGGCATCTGCTCTCGGTCGAGGGCGTGAAATACACCACGGCCAGGCTGGTGGCTGAAAATGCGGTGGATCGGGTGTGCGCGTCACTCGAGCGAACCAGCCTGGCCTGCCGGACGGCGGAGCTCCGGCTTCAGGACGCGGAGGGCGGAGTGGCAGCGGACCACGGGGCCATGCCGGATAGAGAGGAGATCGTGAGGGCTGTGCGAGATGAAATGGCGGTCACTCTGACGGACATCGTATTCCGCCGTACTGCCCTCGGGGCAGTACCCGGTCCCGCGCGGGCAGCGGTTGAAGCGGCCGCCCGGATAGCGGGCGCGGAGCTCGGGTGGGACAGCCTCCGACAGGAAAGTGAGATCGACGCGGTGTTCCGGGATGCCGGAGTGCCGGGGTCGGCACTGGAGGCGGTCGGGTGAGAATTCTGGTGCTCGCGCCACATCCTTTCTTTCAGGCCCGCGGTACACCGCTGGCTGTCAGGAATGTCCTGGAGTTCCTCAGCGCCCGCGGGCACCAGATCGATGTCCTCACCTTCCACGAGGGAGCGGACGTCGAGATCGCCAACTGCCGCATCTACCGAACCGGCCGACTGCCCTGGATCCGAAACATTCGTCCAGGCTTCTCGATAAAGAAGGTGATCTCCGACGCCTTCATGTTCGCGAAATGCCTCAGGATGGTCCGGAGGAACCGCTATGACCTGATTCACGCGGTTGAGGAATCGGCTTTTATCGCGGCCGCCATGCAGAGCCTCACCGGAGTTCCTTATGTCTATGACATGGACTCTTCGCTGGCCGAGCAACTGGTGGATGCGTACCCCGGTCTGCATTTCGCATTTCCTGCCCTGCGCCGCTGTGAAGCGCTCGCCGTGCGCCGGAGCCTCGGTGTCCTTACGGTCTGCGCCGCTTTGGAAGAAGTGGCCCACGGCCACGCGCCTGACAAGACGGTGGGGCGGGTAGAGGATACCACGCTGTTGTCGCCGGGAGCCCACTCGGGCAACGGGCAGGGAACCGAGACCTCGCTGCCTTCCGGGGTGGACGGGCAGAGCCTGGTGGCCATGTATGTCGGCAACCTCGAGCACTACCAGGGCATCGGCCTGCTGATCGACGGCTTCCGGCATACAGTTGCCCGGGTTCCGAACGCTCACCTCGTGATCGTTGGAGGAATGCAAGAAGACATCGAGCGGTATCGCCGTCGAGCCCAGCAGCTGGGCATCGTAACCCAGGTCCATTTTCTGGGGCCACGCCCGATCTCATCACTGAACGGTCTGCTGCAGCGGGCGGATGTGCTGGTCTCGCCGCGCCTCAAGGGCCTCAATACGCCAATGAAGATCTATTCCTATCTGGACTCCGGCATCGCGGTGCTGGCAACGCGCCTTCGGAGCCACACCCAGGTCCTCGATGACCGTACCGCATATCTGGTAGCTCCCGAGCCCGAAGCGTTGGGCGATGGGCTGGCGCACCTGCTCAGCGATCCCGGCCTGCGGGCCCGTCTGGCCAGTCAGGCCAAGGCCTATGTGCAGCAGGAGTTCACCCCCGCGGCAGCGCAGCGAAAGCTGACGGCATTCTACACCATGATGGAATCGAAGGCTTCCGGGGCCAAGGCGTGAGGAGTCTGTGGTACTCACCCACGCTCCGGACGGTGGTCATCTACGGAGCGTCGGGGCTCGGCTTTGCCGGTGCGAATCTCATCCTCGCTCGCTTCCTTCCTACCAACGAGTACGCGGTATTCACCCTGTACATCGCGCTGGCGAACCTGAGCTTTGCCCTGGCACCGATCGGTGTCGACGGGATCGTGCAGCGGCATGACCTCGACGCCGGACCCAGCCTGCTCAAACACACCCTTGCCGCGGGGCTCCTCACCGGCCTGGGCACGGTCCTGGTAGCCGGCTTGGGCTATCACCTGCAGCCTGGGCTGCTGATTCTCCTCTTCGCCTCGACAGTCGGGGGCGGCGCGATGGCCGTCGCCGGGGCCCAGTTCCAGAGTGAGCAACGCTACGGTCTCTCACTGGCCCTGACTCAGAGCCCCAACCTGATGCTCATGGTCGCCGCGTTGGCCGTCGTTATGACCGGCATCAGGGACGCTAACCCGGCCCTGCTCATCTCCTCGGTGGGGTTCGTGCTGGCCGGCAGCATCGGGTGGTGGATCCTCTTTCGCGAGCGTGCATCCAAGCCCTTCCGCAACACCCGGTTCCCCTGGGGAGAGGCGCTCTCGATTTTCGGGCTCAATGCCGCGGGGCTTCTCCTGGTTCAGCTCGACCGGCTCATCATCCCGCACCTCCTTTCCCTTCATGATCTTGCCACCTTCGGCGTCCTGGCCGCCATTGCCGGCTCTCTCTACCGGGTACTCTCGATGGGGGTGGGCTACTCACTGGTGGCGCGCCTGCGCGCCGCCGGCAGCATTATGGAGCGCCGTCGTCTGATCGCCCACGAAGCCAGGCTCGTCAGCGCGATCGTCATCGCCGGTTCCGCCGTCATCTGGTTCCTCACTCCATTGATCGAACGGGCGTTCCTGGCGGGGAAATACCATCTGGGCGCGTCCCTTCTTGCGGCAACCGTCTTCAGCGGTATCGCCAAGATCATGAACTCTTTCACCAAATCCACCGTGACGGCACTGGCCAGCGCAAGCGAGGTGTCGATCGTCAACCTGGTGGGGTGGGTGTCCGTGGGGGTCGCTATCGGGGCCGCCAGTGTCGCGGCCCGGTGGGGCCTGGCGGGAGTGATCTACGGCGTGGGTCTCGGCTGGCTGGTGCGTGCGCTGGCGGCGTTTTACATCACTCTCCATCACCTCAAGCTACCGGAGTCTGTCCCGGTCGCTGCACGGTGACGACGCCAGCCACCAGCCCACCCGAAACCGCGTGGGCCCTCGCCCTCTTCAGGAAATCGGTCCTCAAGCAAGCTAAGTTCCGCCAGATAGTCGTCCGGCTGGACGACCCGGTGGGCAAGCGATGCCTCGATATCGGCGCCGACAACGGCGTGATCAGCTATCTCCTGCGGCAACGCGGCGGGGATTGGCACAGCGCCGACCTGGACGAGACCACTGTCCGGTCCATCCGCGAGCTGGTGGGTACCGACGTGCACCAGATCGACGGAGGAACAACTCCGTTCGCGGACGGCGCGTTCGACCAGATCGTGATCGTCGACTTCCTGGAGCATATCGCCGACGACCACCGATTCGCTCGCGAGCTCGCTCGCATCACCAAGCCAGGCGGGCAGGTGATCATCAACGTCCCACATTTGAAGCCCGGCTCACTGCTCAACCGCTTGCGACATGCTATTGGGCTGACCGACCAGTGGCACGGCCACCTGAGACCAGGCTACAGCCTGGAAGGGCTACGCCAGCTCCTGGGACCCGCGTTCCTCGTCGAGGAATCCGCCACCTACTCGGGCGTATTTTCCGAGCTCATCGATACCGCCCTCAACGGGCTCTACCTCAAGCTGCAGCAGCGACAGAGTCAGGGAGGTCCTTCTTCCAAAGGCTCCGTGATCACCGAAGGAGACCTGCGGAAGCACCGCAAGCAGTTTGTACTCCTGTCGGCCCTGTACCCCTTGCTCTGGGGCGTAGCCAAGCTGGACTCTCTGCTCTTTTTCACGCCGGGGTATAAGCTGATCGTAGCGGCGCGGCGGCGATCGATCCCGGTCGCGAAGTAGCGCCTCAGGCAATCCCGCGGAATGTGACCGACCGCACGGCCCTCCCGGCCTTCCCCTGCTAGTTAGGTGCATCTGAAAATTGAAGCCGCCCTGGTGCGGGCCTCAGGAAGACCCCTATAGCCCGGATTATCCATGAACCCAGATCTCCAGCGGATCCTTATTACCGGCGCTGCAGGCTTCACCGGTCTCTCGCTGGCGTTGAGCCTGGCCGCGGCCGGCCACCGGATTCGGGGCCTGGTGCGGAATCGAAGTGGCGCCCAGGCTCTGGAGCGCGCGGGAGTGAGTACCGTCGCGGGTGATATTCGAGACCCCGGGCTCATGCGAGAAGCCACCGACGAGATCGATACCGTGTACCATCTGGCAGCGGTGTTCCGCCGGGCGGGCGTACCGGACTCGGAGTACCGCGAGGTGCACGTTGATGCTACCCGGCGTCTGATCGAAGCCAGCGCCGCGGCCGGGGTCCGGCGCATCGTCCACTGCAGCACGGTAGGGGTACACGGGAGCGTGTCCGAAGCGGCTCCCGCAACGGAGGATGCCCCGTTCCAGCCCGGTGACATTTATCAGGAGACCAAGCTGGAGGGCGAGCAAGTGGCTCTTGAAACGGCGAAGCGCGCCGGCGTCCCCTTGACGGTAGTTCGGCCGGGGCCGATCTACGGTCCGGGGGACAAGCGCCTCTTCAAGCTGATCGGTGGGGTAGCTCGCCGGCGCTTCAGGTTGCTGGGCGACGGCACCGCCCGCTTCCAGATGGTCTACATCGACGATCTGACCGAGGGGTTGCGCCAGGCGGCTGAGTCTCCGATTGCCGAGGGAAGGACCTACATCCTGACCGGCGAGGAAGCACCCACCCTGAACGAGCTGGTGGACGAGATTGCCGGCCTGGCCAGCGTCCCTGCCCCGCACCTCCGGCTTCCGGTATGGCCCTTCTGGCTGGCAGGCAGCGTGTGCGAAGCGGTGTGCATCCCCTTCGGAATCGAGCCGCCGATCTTCCGCCGCCGAGTCAAGTTTTTCACCAGCAATCGCTGGTTCGACATCTCGCGGGCCCGTAGCGAGCTGGGTTTTGCCCCCAAGGTGTCCTTGCGCGAAGGCCTCCGCCGGACCCTCGAGTCCTACCGGCAACTGGGCTGGGTCTAGTAGCTCCAGGGATGTGGCACGCCGGGCCCGACCCGATTATCCTCTCTGCACCCC
>JBDTTD010000116.1:0-7863 GCA_039930805.1 Gemmatimonadales bacterium
AGACTGCGGAGAACCAGCTTACTGGAATCGAATTCGGGATTCACCGGAGCCGCATCTCCTACAAATACGGCACCCGTTTCTGGGTACCCGCCTGGGATGAGGCGGTAGCCTGTGTCATGCACACCTCCTGTTAGGCTCTGCCAATATGCGGCTCGGCGGCCGATCCCGAAAGACCCGACCCGGAACGCTGTCCACACAAAAACCCCGCTGGGTGAAGCAGCGGGGGTTCAGTAATAGGTTCGGTGCGCCAATCGCCGGATCAACCGGTCTCCGGTGACGCCGGCGTAGGCACAGGCTGCCCCACACCCGCAGCCTGGCGAGATCCACCACGTTCCGCCAGCCCGCGTATCACCCGGAAGAACAGGGGGATGAAAAAGATGCCGATCGTGGTCGCGAACAACATCCCCGAGAATACGCCGGTGCCGAGCGAATGCCGGCTGCCGGCACCCGCGCCGCTCGCGATGACCAGCGGCGCCACCCCGAGAATGAAGGCGAACGAAGTCATGAGAATCGGACGAAAGCGCTCCCGGGCTGCTTCGACCGCAGCTTCACGAAGCCCCATCCCATGCCCCCTGATCTCATTGGCGAACTCGACGATCAGGATGGCGTTCTTGGCCGCGAGCCCCACCACAGTGATCAGGCCCACCTGGAAATAGATGTCGCTCGGCAGGCCTCGAAGCCAGATCCCGAGGAGGGCGCCCAGCGCCCCGAACGGGACGCCCAGTAACACCGCGAACGGTATGGACCAGCTCTCGTATTGAGCCGCAAGGACGAGAAAGACGATTACCAGGCCGAGGCCGAAGACCAGCCCGGCCTGTCCTGATCCCGCCCGCTCCTGGAACGACTGGCCCGAGTACCCGACGCCGACGCCCTGCGGCTCGAACTCCCGTGCTACCAGTTGATCGATCTCGGCCATCACCTCGCCCGAGCTTCGCCCCGTCTTGGGCGTTCCGGTGAAGAACGCGGATGTGAAGCCGTTGAAGCGAAGCAGTTGCGTGGGCCCGCTGCGGTACTCGACCCGGACCAGGGACGAGACCGGAACCATCTCGCCGCCACCGGCGCGGACGTAAAGGCGGCTCAGATCTTCCGGCGACCGCCGGAACTGCTGCTGGGCCTCGGCCTGCACCCGGTAGGTGCGGCCGTAGAGGTTGAAGTCGTTGATGTAGAGCGTGCTGAGGAACGTTTGCAGCGTGCTGAACAGCTCCGTAAGGTTCACCCCCCGTGCCTTGGCCGTGGCACGGTCGACATCCAGATACACCTGCGGCACATTTGCCCTGAAGGTGGTGGTCATGGCCTGCACGGCAGGCAGCTTGTTGACCGCGGCGGTGAAGGCCTGAACCTGAGCCGCGAAGTCCCTCAGGTCCTTGCCCGCCCGGTTCTGCAGGTTGGTCTCGACGCCGGAGGTGGAGCCGAGTCCCGGGATTTCCGGGAGATTGAACGCAAAGCCGATCGCGTCCTTCATCCCGAACAGCTTGCCGTTTATTCGCTTGGTGATCGCGTCGATCGACTCGTTCTTCCCCCGCTCGTCCCAGGGCCGGAGATTGATGAAGATCGTGGCGCTGTTGGTCTGGTTGGTCCGGGTGAGCACATCGAGACCGGCAAAAGCGACGATGTTGCGTACCGAGGGCTCCTCGTGGAGAAAGCCCTCGACCCGCTTGATCACCGCCTGGGTGCGCTGCAGTGATGCCGCGTCCGGCAGCTGCATTGCGATAGCGAAGTAGCCCTTGTCCTCGGTCGGAATGAACCCGGTCGGAACCCGCTTCCAGAGCACTACCGCCGCTGCCACCAGCACGCCAAAGACGGCAACCCACAGCCTGGGACGGTCCAGCACCCGGCCGACGCCGTTCGAATAACGGCTGGTCAGGCGCGCGAACCCCCGGTTGAAAGCGCCGAAAAAGCCGGTTGTGTTGGCCTGGTTGCATTCGCGAAGGAGGAGCGCGCACAGGGCCGGCGTCAGGGTCAGCGCCACGATGCCGGAGAGGATAACTGCGATCACCAGTGTCACGGCGAACTGCTTGAACATCTCCCCCGTGACGCCGCCCAGAAATGCTACCGGAACGAATACCGCGCAGAGCACCAGCACGATGGCGATCAGGGCGCCGGCCACCTGCCTGATCGCGCGGTCTGCCGCGACCCGGGCGGTCAGACCCTCCTGGTCCATGAGGCGCTCGGTGTTCTCGATCACGACGATCGCGTCGTCCACCACGATCCCGATGGCGAGGACCAGCGCGAACAGGGTCAGCACGTTGATGGTGAAGCCGAGCAGCAACAGACCGAGAAAGGTGCCGACGACGCTCACCGGGACCGCGAGCATCGGGATCAGGGTGGCCCGCCAGCTTTGCAGGAAGATGAACACCACCAGCGTAACCAGCAGCATCGCCTCGACCAGGGTCGTGACCACCTCATGGATCGAGGCGGTCACGAACGGCGTGGTGTCGAACGGGATCTTGTAATGCACCCCGGGTGGGAAGTTGCGGGACAGCTCCTCCATCCGCTTCACCACCAGCTGCTTGGCGGCGAGCGAGTTGGCCCCTGGCCGCAGATAGAGCAGCAAGGGCGCCACCGGCGTGCCGTTGAGCCGCCCGGCCAGATCGTAGTTGCGGGAGCCAAGTACGACCTTGCCCATGTCCCGTATCCGGACGATCGATCCGTCGGACTGGGCGCGAACCACGATGTCGGCGAACTGTTCGGGCGTCTTGAGGCGGCCAAGTGTGGTCACCGGCAGAGTAAGCTCGGTGCCGGCCGGAGCGGGCTCGCGGCCCAGCCGACCAGCGGGGCTGGTGGCGTTCTGCTCCCGCACCGCGGCAGCCACGTCGCCGGTGGTGACCTTCAGCTGCGCCATCCGGTCGGGATCGAGCTGAATCAGCATCGAGAACTCGAGTCCACCGAAGGTGAGCGCGTTGCCGATGCCGGAAACTCGTTTGATCTCGTCCTCGACGTACAACTTCATGTAGTTGGTGAGAAAGGCCGCGTCGTAGCGGGGATCCTCGGAGGTGAGCGCCACCACCCCGAGGATGTCCGTGTTGGCCTTGATGATAGTGATCCCGTTCTGGCGCACCGCGTCGGGAAGCTGGGGCTCGGCCAGCTTGACGGCATTTTGCACGTCCACGGCGGCGAGGTCCTGGCTTCGGCTCACATCGAAGTAGATCTGCAGGCTCATCGTGCCGTCGCTTGCATTGGCCGACGAGTAGTACAGCAGTCCCTGCAGTCCGGAGAGCTGGGCCTCGATCGGCGCGGCAACGGCCTCGGCCACATCCTCTGCGGTGGCACCCGGGAAGACGGCTTGTACCTGCACCGCCGGAGGGGTTATCTGGGGGTAGCGCGAGATCGGCAGGAGCCGGATGGCGAACACGCCGAGCAGCGTGATGATGACGCTGATGACGATAGCGAGGACCGGCCGCCGGATGAAGAAATACTGGACGTCGTCCTCTGTCCCGGCGCTCGCGACGGGTGCTGTGCTGCTCATTTGTTCGCTCTCATTTCCGCGGTCTCAACCGGGCTGGTCATGGCGCTGTCGCCCAGCGGCACCGGGCGGACGGTCCGCCCGGCCATCGCCTTCTGGGTTCCATCCACGATGACGCGCTCGCCGGGATTCAGGCCCTTGTCGATGATCCAGAGGTTGCCACTCCAGGGGCCGGGCTGTACGTCCCGGGTGGAGACCGTGTCGCCATTGCCGACGACGTAGACGAACTGGTGCCCGAGCGCCTGCTGCACCGCGCGCTGGGGCACGGCGAGGGCGCTGTCTCGGGTGAAACCGTTGAGGCGCACGCGGACAAACTGCCCGGGTACCAGGATGTGGTCGGGATTCCGGAACAGAGCCCGGAACTCCTGGGTACCGCTGGCCGGGTCCAGGGAGGGCGCGACGAAGTCGAGCTTGCCCGTCCGGGGGAGCGTGGTACCGTCGGGGAGAGTCACTTCCACGGAGAGCGGGCTCCCCTGCCGAATGAGCTTCCGCGCAGCCGGATCCTCCTGCCAGGCGAGGAGCTGCTGGGCCGAGGGACGAAAGCTTACGTAGCTCGGATCGAGCACGTCGATGGTTGTGAGCAGATCGGAGGGACCGGTCACCCGGCCGCCGACCTCGAGGTTGGTCCGGCCAACGCGTCCCTGGATTTCGGCCCGCACCACCGCGTCGTCGAGGTTCTTCTTGGCCTCCGCCAGATCTGCCGAGGCGGACTCCATTTCCGCCTGCGCGTCGTCCAATTCCTGCTGCGCCACGGCTTTCTGCTTTGCCAGCGGCTGCAGCCGGTCGAAGGTTCGCTTGGAGTTGTCATAGCGGGCCAATGCGCTGCGGTATGCCGCTCCCGGCCTGACTGAGTTGATGCGGTAGAGCACCTGGCCCGGCTTCACGATGCTGCCCTCGGTGAACGGGCGAGACTCGATGACCCCATCCGTTCGCGAGCGGACCTCGACTCGGCGGTACGGCTGGACTTCTCCGGTCAGCTCCACCGACGTCGGCAACCGCTCCGGCCTTACCTCGGTCACCGCTACCTCGGGCGGGGGCGGGGCCGGCGGCGCAGCAGCTTTCTTGCAACCAGCCGCCACGATCATCACAGCCACCACCGCCACGATCGTACCCGCGCCATTGCGCGACCCACCTGAATGACTCACCCGTCCTCTCCTTGTCTCGTCTCTTCCGGGAACTGCGCCAGCACGAACCGACGGACCATCTCCTGAACTCCCTGCCACATCGCTTCGCGCTCGGGCATTCCCCGGTCGTACGACCTGAATGCGGACACCTTCTCGGCAACGCCGAGCAACGCGTAGCTGATCGTGCGTGCGGCTACGTCTACGTTCATCTGTCTGAATTCGCCGTTCTTCATCCCCGCCAGCAGGATGCTGCCGTACAGCTTCCGCCACCGCTCTCCCAGTTGCTGGCAGAGGAGCCGCCCGGATTCCGGAAATTCCGTGCTCTCCACCTTTACCACTCGCATCAGCTCCAGGATCCCCGGCTCCCAGGCCCGCACCCAGAGGCGCCGAAGGAGCTGGTCGAGCAGCTCGGCGATGGAGCCGCAATGGTTTGCAAGGCTGGCTTCTTCGTTCTCGACGAAGGGCACCAATCGCTCTGCGATCATCTCCTCGAATAGCGTTCCCTTGGAGCCGAAGTAGTGGGAGACCGTGCCGGCGCAGACGCCGGCGTACTGGGCAACGTGGGCCAGCGTGGTGCGCTTGTACCCATTCCGACCAAAGGCCAGGACAGCGCCATCGAGTATCTCGGCGCGCCGGTCGTCAGGACGACGCTGCCATTTGGGGGATCGTTCGAGTTCTTCCAGTGTATTGGCTGACAACAGTTTACTCCTCAAGCGCTGGGCCATTCCGCACCAAACAGGGGCTTCCCGGAAGGAAAGTAATTGAGCGGCCAAATAATAGGCGCGGCAGGGCCCGCCGCAAGCCCCGAATTTGAGAAGATCAGGGCTTTCGACGACGCCGGAGGTGACTCAGGTTGCGTCTTTCGGTCGCAGCGGGAGGCGTCGTGCTGGGCGACGTCTATCCCAACAGCCCCGCGGCCCGGGCCGGATTTCGCATCAACGACGTGATCCTCTCGGTGGAGGGGAAGCCGATAGAGAACGGGCGGCAGTTCGACGTCACCATCTATCAGCGCCCGGTCGGCGATACCGTTCACATTGAGGTGGGGCGTGGGCTGCAGCGGCTGCCGCGGGGGGTGGTGGTCGCCGAGCGTCGGGATGATGTCGATCGCTTCCGCGACATGGTCACCCCCGAGCAGAACCTCATCCCGCGACTCGGTATTCTCGCGCTGGAGGTGACCCCTGAGCTGGCCTCGGTTATCCCGGGTCTCCGTACCCCCAATGGCGTAGTGGTGGCCGGGGTTGCGGTGGCGTCTGAGGGAACCGCCGGCCCGCTACCCGGCGACGTGATTCACGGCGTGAATGGGGTCTCGGTCCGGACGATTGCCGATCTTCGCAGCGCCATCGCCCAGGTACCCGCCGACTCCGGAGCCGTGCTCCAGGTAGGCCGCCAGGGACGGCTTCGCTTCATTGCGGTTACTCTGGAGTGACCGCCCCCATACGCCATTCGTTCCTGCCCTAGTCCCCGCCTCGCCGCGGGCCATCGATTGGCAGCCCGCTGGGTACCCGCATCGGGACCACGTGATCCAGGTTGCGGGCAGCCGGATCGGTGAGCGCCTTCATGAACTCGGTCACCTCATCGATTACCTGGTCGGAGAAGACCACTCCTTCCAGCAGCGGATCCCGCGTCGCCAGAATCTCCGCGAACGTGGGCAGCACCGTACCCTGGAGGGAAAGTTCGAGTTGAGTGATGTCGAAGGCGTTGAGCTTCAAGTGCGATTCGCTGTAGTGCGCCACGAACTCCCGGAGGTCGAAGAAGGCCCCGTTGTGCCCGTAGGGGGCGGTGAGCTCGACATTGCGCAGGGCCGGGGTCCTGAAAGCGTATCGGTCCGCCGGATTTCCGGTGACCCGCATCCGGCCGAAGTCGTCCCGGCCGCCCGGGCCGTCGCCCTTGCCCGGCCCGAACTGCGCCAGGGCAACGTTGTGGAACTTGTTATCCGTCAGAGCGGCGCCGTTGTGGCAAATCGAACACCGCGCGGTCATGAAGTTCTTGGCACCTTGCAGCTGGACCGGCGTCATTGCCCGGTCGTTGCCGGCCAGAAACCGATCCCAGGGAGAATTGTTGAACGCCAGCTCTGATACGAAGAAGCCGGCGATGGCATTGCTCGCGTGGGCGAAGGTCATACGATCGAAATGCTGGTGCGGGTACGCCTCCTCGAACAGCTGGCGGTACTTCTTCACCTTCCCCAGACGCCGCATCAACGCCTCCCAGACCTGCTCCGGATGATCGTCGCTGATCAACGCGAGCTCGTTCCCCCTTGCCGCCCGCATTTCTTCCCGGTTCACCACCGGAAAAAGCGGAAGAATTGACGCGGTTCCCAGCTCGAATGTACGAAGCATGCCGGGGGTGATGGCAGCGCCGGCATCGGTGTGGAACGTGCCGCCCTCATCCTGGAAGATCCTGCCATCCCAGAATAGCGGCTGCAAGGCGAACAGGTTGAAGAGCGGCGGCGCGTTACGAGGAATGAAGACCCCATTGGGGTGCACCCTGGTCGCTCCCAGCCCCGTCGCACCCTGGCCGATCGAGAGACTCCGGAAATCACCTGTGGCCAGCGCGGGCAGGTGGCAGGTCATGCACGATATGTCCCGGTTGCCGCTCAGGATCTTGTCGAAGGCCAGGGCCTGGCCCAACCGGACCAGAGCCGGCCGGACGCGGGGCGGCTGCCCTAGAGCGGTGATGCCGCGCCCCGCCGTCAGAAGGCGGACTTCGGCAGCGAGGGCGTTCTTCTCGGACCTCGTCAGCTCCGGCGCCCCTCGCGTCTCGGGGCCGGTTGCACTGTCTTCGGCGCAGCCGAAAAGCCCGACCAGGGTCGCCGATGCGGCCAGCGCGCCAAGCACGGCCTGGGGTCTCATGCAACACCTAACCTTCCTGTCGTCCGGTGGTAATACAGAGAGGGACATGGCTACACATGTGCATCCGCATTCCATAAATCGCAATCGGGCGTCCATTCCCGACATCCGCTCCCAGCCGACCGGTTCCAGGGAGCCGGCTAAGGGTGCTCTTCCCGGGCGGGGTGGTGGGCGCTATCCTGTCTCACCCTTCCAACCCTGGTCCGATGACAGTCATCGATCCTGACCGCTGGCGTGCACTCGAGCCGCTTCTCGATGAGGTACTGGACCTCACGCTCGAGGAGCGGGGGTCCTGGATCCAGGAGCTATCGGCCCGCTCTCCAGGGTTGGCCGCGGACTTGTCCGCTCTCCTCGCTGGAGAAGATGCCGCCGATCAGAGCGGCTTTCTGTCCGCGCCACTGGACGTGAGCCTCGCGGGACTTCTGCTGGG
>JBDTTD010000117.1:0-7855 GCA_039930805.1 Gemmatimonadales bacterium
CGTGCAGCAGGGTCATGACGTCGTCCACCAGGCCGACGGCGTTCATGAAGATGAAAGGCCGTCCCTGAAAGTGCAGCGTCTCGCAGTAGCCGCCGGGCGCCTTGCCCTTCCTGCTCTCGAGGTCGAGCAGTCTCTCGTCGATCATCGTCTGGAACTCCCGCCCCAGAGCGGGATCCACCCGGTCGAAGACCCGCTGGGCCGTCGCCACCAACTCGGTGGTGTTCGCAAACGGCCGCAGGGCCTTGGGACGATAGGGATCGACCGAGAGGTCCCACGGCCGCAGCCGGTCGAGTCCGAGCCGTTGACGGCGGGACTCCAGGACTCGCTCGACGGCGGGCACCACAGTCTGTTCTACGGCGTGGTGGAAGCGCTCCACATCCGCGGGGGTGTAGTCGAAGCGGAACTTTGCCGGAAAGATGTAGTCCCGGAAGTTGGTGAAGCCGGCGTTCCGCGCCGCTCGCATTCTGAGCTGATACATCTTATCGAACAGTGCGCTCAGCTCGCCCCGGCTCTCCTGATACGGCCGGGTCGAGGCGCGGAAGGCCCGCTCGCGAACTCCCCGGTCGGAGCTCTTGAGGAAGGGCAGGAGCTGAGGGAGCGGCCGATCCACGCCGTCCCACTCCACCGTCATCGAGCCGGTGATCCGCTGGTAGCGCGCGCTGTGCTCCTCCAGCTCCGCGAATATGGGAACGTTCTCGTCCCGGAAGATCTCGATCTGAGTGCGGAACCGGGCCAGGGTCGTGGTGAGGTTTGGAGTGGCGTAGCCCGATTCCACCAGCCGGCGGGCGAGCGCTACGCTCCGCTCCTCCGCGCGGGGAAGTACCTCAGTCGAAAACCGGAGGTGGTCCGTTTCCTTGTCGGGGTTCCCGGTGTCGATGGTATAGGCGATCATTGCGCGCGCCGCGGCCTCGGTGACCAGCTCCTCCAGCGTCGACCAGGTGAGGAGCCAGGCTTGGATGTTCGAGGGCTGGAGCGGGCGCCGGGCCAGGTCATCGAAGTAGGGCGCGATGTCGTCCCATGTGGCTTTGGCAAATGCAGTGGGAGACGCGGGTAATGCGGATGCGGTCACGATCACTCCTGTGGATGGATCACCTTTTCCGGTGCCAGGCAAGATACTCAGTTACAAGGGGGTCTCGCCCCGTCCCTGCCGGTGATACAGATATGCCAGGAGCAGAAAGACCAGGCCCAGGATGAAGACGGAGCCCACCCGGTACAGCGCATCGAGGGAGGAGAGATCGAACATCAGCACCTTGACCACAGCGAGCCCCGCGACGCCCAGACCGGCCACGCGCACGGGCTTCAGCGAACGGCGGAACCCGACGCCGATCAAGGCAGCCGCGAATATCAGCCACCAGGCACTGACGCACAGGCCCGCGGCAAGGCTGGCGTCCTGCGAGGACAGCGGCTTCAGCTCGAAGTAGCGTCCGATTTCTCCGGTGACGCCGAACAGCACCATGCAACCGCCCAGCCCCCACAGGGCCCCTCGCACCAGGGGAGCAGTGCCGGAGGCGACTACAGCTCTCCAGAGCCCCGCAGCGAGGGCCACCGTTACCGCAACCGTTCCCCACATGGCCAGCGCCCACGACCCGATGAAGGCCGGATCGGCCTCCGTGCGCTGCAACAGCGCGCCGGTAAACAGTTGATCCAGCGCCGCCCACAGCGTCGCCAGGGCGTACCAGCGGCCGTCGTCCCGGTTGAGCCGGTGGTCCAGCGCCGCCCAGAGCAGGGTGAGCGCCAGCAGTGCCCATACTCGCTCCACTCCATCCCAGTGTTGCCAGGCCGCCATCCCGAGCGCGGCCGCGCCCACCAGGGCAAACACCGCCCGGGTCCGCTGATAGCCGGCGATCAGGTACGGGAGCGCGACCACGAGCGCCACCAGTCCGGCCCTCTGGTCGAACCAGACCGGCGCGAGATGGCGCAACGCCCAGCCCAGCAGGAACGGGGTGAGGAAAAAGTAGAATGCCTCGCCCAACGACCACCCGGGAACTCCCGCGCCAGGCGACAGGCGGAGCGGCAGGATCTGGGTTGCCCGCGAGGCGTACCACCACACCGGCGCAGCCAGCAGCAGTCCCCCGGCGAGGATGGCCCAGCGCTCGGGCAGGTGGCGGCTCGCGGCGACCAGGAATGCCCAGCCTCCGCCAAACGAGAGGAAACGGGTTTCCCACCAGCGCTCCCGCAGTCCGACATGGATTCCGATGGTCCCACCGACGACCCCGTAGAGCAGGAGTCCCCACGGGGGACCTCGGTCGGTGGCGCCGGTGTAGGCGACGCCGAAATAACTCAGGGCGACGACGAACATGGTGAGCCGCCAGCGTCGCCGTGCCGCGACCAGGCCGAGGCCGGCGGCCATCGAAGCGAGATAGAGCAGGAGTAATTCCGGGTTACCCTGGTCACGGCCCAGCAGGATGGGCGCGAAGAAGGCGCCGAGGGCGGCGCTGGTTCCCAGCGCTTCGACGTCGATGGCGTACGCGATCATGGCAAGCGCCACGGAGACCAGCGCGAGACCCACCAGCCCGGTCGTTGGTGGCAGCACCCCATACAGTCGCGCCGCGGCCCACACGCTGAGATAGATGATCGCGGCTCCGCAGCCCACCAGCGCGGCGCCGTAGGTGCGGTAACGCGGCTGGAGCTTCCAGCCCACCGCGCCTACCACGATGTCGCTCAACGCCCCTCCGATGCACCGCATGATGGGCGAGATCCACCCGCGATCGAACGAGAGCCGGAGCAGGTAGCCCGCCGCCAGAATCAGCGCGACCACGCCTACGGCGAGGAGCACGCGCTGGCCGATCCACTGTTCGGAGGAAAGCAGGACAGCGGGACGGCGGGGCAGCGGGGCGGCCGCTGGAGGTGGGAGAGGTTGTTTGGAAGAAGAAGCAACAACGGAGGCGTCGGACCCACGGTTTATCTGCCCCGCGGCCCCGCTGCCCCGCTGCACTGCCCCGCTGCCCCACTGCCCCGCTGCGATCAGTTCTTCGAGGGCGCTCACCCGCTCCTCCAGCCGCGCTATCCGGTCTTCCTCGCTCATCCGGCTCCCGCTCCTTGCGCCGGCTGCCCGGCGGCTCTGGGGTGCGCGTCGACCTGGAATGCCATGATGCCTACCAGCGCTACGAATCCCCCCGCCACGTAAAATGGCCAGCCGTGGCCCAGCCGCTGAAACAGTACCGTCGCCATCAGGGGCGCCATCACCCGCGCCAGCCCCGCGAAGGTCTGGGCCACCCCCATCGTGGTCCCCAGCTCCCTGGGATCGGATTGGCGCGACATGAGCGACGTTGTGGCCGGGAACAGCAGCGCCGTCCCAATGGGGACCAGCGGTATGACTAGTGCGAGTGTCCAGAGATCGCGAGGAAGCGGATAGAGCGCAAGCCCGACCACCAGGAGACCGGTGCCGAGCCGCATCGCCCAGATCTCGCCTATTCGGTCAACGATGGGCCCCAGCAGCGCACTCCGCATCACGAAGGAGAGGACACCCACGTACAGAAAGACATACCCGATCGTGGTCTCATCGAGCCCGAACTCGGCGCCCAGGTACAGCGACATGATCGAGGTCATGGAGGAGAACGCGATCATCCCCACGCCGTAGATCCAGAGCAGCCGGCCGATCGGCGAGGTCGGGTGCCTGATCGCCATCCACGCGGGATGCCACACCGGCCTTCTGACGCTGGTGACCGACGGCGCCGAACCCTTCCGCGATTCCGGGAGCCACCTCCAGGTGAAGATGACGTTGACGAGGCAGAGCGTGGCGGCGATGATGCCCGGGGCCGCCTGCCCGAAGTGCGCCGCGGAGGACCCGATCACGGGACCGACCATGACTCCGGCCGATGTTGCCGCCGAGAGCCAGCCGAGCGCGCGGGCCCGATCAGCCGGAGCCACCGTGTCGGCCACATAGGCCTGAGCCACCCCGGTGGTGCCCCCGCCTGCCCCTTGTACCACCCGGGAGAGCAGCAGCAGCCACACGCTGTCGGCGAGCCCGAACACCAGGTACGCCAGGGCCGACGCGCTCAAGCCGATCAACAGCGCCGGACGGCGGCCATAGCGGTCGGACACCCGTCCCCATAGCGGCGCCGCGACCAGCTGGGCGATGGAGTACGAGGCGATGAGCTGGCCCACCACCTCGGGCGTCGCGTGCAGCTTGAGGGCGTAGAACGGGAGCAGTGGAAGCACGATCATGAACCCGATCATGTCCACGAAGTTCACCCCGATGAGGACGGCAAGCCGGCGAAACTGGCTGGAGGAGGCCGGCACCGGATCGGTCATCCGCCGCCGCCCTGGTCCGCACCCAGGGCGAACACCGCGGCGCTCACCGCCATGAGCACCACCCCGTAGGCCGCGGCGACGCCCACGTCGGATTGCCGCAGGCTGGACAGGATCTCGAGGGAGATAGGGCGGGTGTCGTAAGTGTACAGCATGATCGAGGTAACGAAGTCTCCGAATGCGGTGACGAAGGCCAGGCTCGCACCGGCGACGATCGCCGGCCTTAGCAGCGGCAGAATCACCCGCCGAAGCGTGCGCCAGCGTCCCGCACCCAGCGTGGCGGCAGCCTCATCGAGCGAGGGATCCATCGCGCGGAAGCCGGCGAGAATCGCTCGACTGGTGATCGGCAGATTCCGGACGAGATATGCCAATGGAAGGATCCAGACCGTCCCGATCAGCACAAAGCGGCCTGCCAGCGGGGCCCGGATACTGAAGGCGGTGGCGAGGGCGATGGCGAAGACGGTCCCCGGGACCGCCCAGGGCAAGGCCAGCAGCGTTTCGATCGCGCCCCGCCCGCGCACCCTGCGCCGTACTGTCAGCAACCCGGCCACCACGGCGATCGCCACCGCCGCCACGGTCGACGTGACGGCCAGCCAGAGGCTATTCAGCAGCGGCCGAGCTCGAACCGGGTCCTCCACCAGGGTGAGATAGTTGCGCCAGGTGTACGCCGGCGGCAACGGCTCAGTGGTCCAGGTCCCGAGCGGAACGAACGACACCAGAAGGAGCGTCAGGTGCGGCAGGAGCAACAGAACGGCGAGCCCCCAGCCCAGCACGCCGAGGACCAGCCTGGCGTTCCGGCTCTGCACCCGCACCCGCATCGGCGCCATGCCCTTCCGTCCGCCGGCCATGTTGTCGAGCACCCGAGAGCCGCGGAGCAACCACAGGGCGATCAGCGCCATCAGCGTGAGCGAGACGGTTTCGATCATGGCGAGCTGGTCGTCGCCATTGAGCCGGGTGGCCACGATCTGGGTGGTCATGACCCGGAACCCGCCACCGAAGATGTAGGGCGCGCTGAACGAGGCCAGGGAGGTCATGAACGTCAGAAGCGCCGCGCCACCGAGGGCGGGATACAGGAGCGGAAGCACCACCCGCCGCAACGTGCGCCAGCGTCCCGCACCCAGGCTGGCTGCCGCCTCCAGCACGGAGGCATCCATCGACGCGAGCCCCGCCCGGGTGAACAAGTAGAAGTACACATACATCGAGTAGGCGTGGACCAGGAGGATCGCACCGGCGCCCTCGAGCATCCACGGGGCCTGCTCCAGGTTCATCAGGCGTTGAATCATGAGGGAGACGAAGCCGCTCTCGCCGTAGAGAAAAAGGAACGCGATGACGCCGACCAGCGGTGGCAGCACGGCCGGGAGGGCCACCAGCCAGCCCAGCATCCGTCGCCCGGGGAATTCGTAGCGTCCGAACAGAAATGCCAGCGGGATTCCGATCGCCCCCGCCAGTACCACGCTTGCCAACGAGATCCATAGACTCCCCCAGAGCGCCTCCCCTTCGTTGCGCTGCTGGAGGAACTGGCGCACGAAATCCAGAGTCCACCCCGCCGGACCCCGGAAGCCCTCCACGAGAACGAGGAGGAGCGGGTAGACGATGAGCCAGATCAGAAGCAGCAGAAGTACCGCCCCCAGCAGATTGACTCTCCCGCGGCGGATCATTGGCCCGACCGGGGAAAGAGGTGGATGCCGCCGCCGGCACGCCGGCTGGGCATGATGCTCACCTTCTCGCCGGCCCGGACCGAGCGGGGGGGTCCGGTCACCTCGATGGAAGTCCCTCCATCAGTCACCACTGTAAAGAGGCTGGCAGCCCCGGTGAAACGGCGCTCGGTGACGATCCCGGTGAGGGCGCCCGGCGCCGGGGGCATCAGCCGGAGGGCCTCAGGCCGGACCACCATGCGCGCGGGCCCGAGCGGAGCCTGGTTCACTTCGGTGACGTCCCACTCCACGCCCTCCACCCGGACCCGCACCCCCCGTTCACCGGCACCGAGGACCACGACCTCGATGCCGCTCGACCGGCCGACGAACTCGGCCACGAACTCGTTGGCGGGGGACGCGTACAGGTCCTCGGGTGTTCCCAACTGTTCGAGCCGCCCTCCGCGAAGCACGGCGACTCGATCGCCGAGGTCGAAGGCTTCGTCCTGCTCGTGCGTCACCAGCACGGTCGTGATGCCAACCCGGCGGATCAGCTCCCTGATCTCACGCCGAGTCCGCTCCCGCAACGACGGATCAAGATTGGAGAGCGGCTCATCGAGCAGGAGCACCCGTGGCTCGGGGGCCAGCGCCCGAGCCAGAGCCACCCGCTGTTGCTGGCCGCCGGAGAGCTGGCCAATGCGCCGACGCTCGTAACCCGTCAGGTCCACCAGCGTCAGCCCGCGGGCGACCCGCCGCTCGAGCTCGTCCCCACTTACGCCGAGCGACTCCAGGCCGAAGGCGATGTTCTGCCCCACGTCCAGGTGAGGAAAGAGCGCGTAGTGCTGGAAGACCATGCCGAATCGACGAGCAACCGGATCCACCATCGTCACGTCCTCGCCCTCGACCAGCACCCGCCCCCGGTCCGGCACGTCGAAGCCGGCCAGCAGGCGCAGCGTCGTGGTCTTCCCGCTGCCGCTGGGGCCCAGCAGGGCGAGCATCTCCCCCCGCTCGATGGAGAGGGAGAGCCCATCAACCGCCGTGGTGGCGTCGAAGCGCTTGGTGAGGGATTCGAGTTGAAGGAAGGTCATGAGTGGACTGCCTTCATTTCTTCCCCGTCCCCCGCACGTGCTGGTCCCAATAGCGCATCCACTCCGGCCCCCGGGCCGAGAGCAGCCCCCAATCCACGTCGCTGATGATCATCTCCCGTTCGACCTCGGTCACCCAATAGGGTACCGAATCGGCTGGGAGGTCGGTCCGCGCCGGCAGGCGGAAGACCTCACGCGCGGCCAGCAGCTGGGCCTCCTGGCCTCCCACGAAGTCGATGAAGGCTCGAGCCGCGTCGGGATGCCGGCTCCCCCGCACCAATCCAATACCGTCGTCGATCACCACCGTCCCGCTCCGGGGAAAGACGTAGCCCAGCGGCATCCCCTTCGCCGCGCTGATGAGGATGTCCTGCAGATCCCAGAGGCTCACCAGCCCTTCCTGCCGGGCCAGCTTTTCGTAGAGCAAAGCAGGGTTGATGGTGTAGGTCTTGGTCTGTCCATCGAGGCGGCGAAGCCACCTCATGCCGGCCGTCGTGTCGCCCGTCTGGCTCAGGCTGCGAGCCAGGATCAGACCCCAGATGGCGCGCATCGTTCCGCTCGCCATCGGATCGCGAATGATCACCTTGTTCTTCCAGCGGGGCTCGAGGATCTCATCCCAGTCACGTGGCGCCTCCGCCCGCGACACCGCCCGGCTGTTGAAGGCAATCACCGCCGGCGTGCGATAGACCGGGAAGTAGAGGTCATTCGGTCCGATGCCCCTGGGACTCACCTGCTGGGCCCACACCGGCCGGAAAGGCGCAAGCAGCGAGTCCCGGATGCCCCGGTCGAAGATGGTGACCGGTCCGCCGAACCACACATCGGCCTGGGGGTTGACCCGCTCGAAGCGCAGCCGGTCGAGGATCTCCTGCGAGCCCATGTCGAGCCAGCGGA
>JBDTTD010000118.1:0-7853 GCA_039930805.1 Gemmatimonadales bacterium
TCTACGGCAAGGCCGAGTATGTGAACCCGGGCGGCTCGGTGAAAGACCGGATCGGCCTCGCCATCATCGAAGCCGCCGAGCGCAAGGGTGAGCTTCGTCCCGGTGGGACGATCGTCGAGGGAACCAGCGGCAATACCGGCGTGGGGTTGGCCATCGCAGCAGCGCTCAAGGGCTACCGCTGCGTGTTTACCATGCCCGACAAGATGTCACAGGAGAAGGTCCGGCTGCTCAAGGCCTACGGCGCGGAGGTGGTGATCACTCCGACGGCGGTCCCTCCGGATCATCCCGACAACTACGTGATGAAGGCCAAGCAGATCGCCCGGGATACACCCGGTGCCATCCTGGCAAATCAGTTCTACAACGAGATCAACCCCGAGGCGCACTACGCGACCACGGGCCCGGAGATCTGGGAGCAGACCGGAGGGCGCGTCACCCATCTGGTGGCCGGGGCAGGCACCGGAGGGACGGTGAGCGGGGCGGGCAAGTATCTGAAGGAGAAGAATCCCAGGATCCGGGTGATCGCCGGCGATCCGGTCGGCTCGCTCTACACTCAGTACCACCGAACCCACGCTCTGGGTGAGGGCCATCCCTATAAGGTCGAAGGAATCGGGGGCGACAAGATCCCCAGCACCATCTGGTTTGATTCGATCGACGAGTTCCGGCAGGTCTCCGATCGTATCTCCCTGATGATGGCGCGTCGGCTGGCCCGCGAGGAAGGGATCCTTGCCGGCGGTTCCACCGGACTCAACGTGGCGCTGGCCCTGGACCTGGCCCGGGAGCTGGACAACCCCGAGGCGCTCATCGTCACGATTCTCTGCGATACCGGCGAGCGGTACCTCTCCAAGGTCTTCAACGACGAGTGGATGCAGGAGAATCAGATGCTCGAGGCGCCCCGCACCACGGTCGAGCAGCTCCTCGAGCGCAGACCGGCCAACGCGCCCCCACTGGTCAGCGTGACGCCCGCCGCCGCGGTACGGCAGGCGCTCAACCTCATGAGTACCTGGGGCGTGAGCCAGATTCCCGTGGTTGAGGACGGCCGCTCCGTCGGTGGGCTGGTGGAGGGAACCCTCATGACCCGGGCCCTGGCCCAGCCATCGCTACTCGACCGCCCGGTGCGCGAGGTGATGGAGGCGCCCTTCCCCGAAGTCGAGGCGAACTGCCCCACCGACCGGCTCGGCGGCATGCTCACCCGGGAGAGCCCGGCAGCCCTGGTCCGCAAGGACGGCAAGCTGATCGGAATCGTCAGCCGCTACGACGTGCTCCAGCAGCTCATTGGGACCCGGTGATTGCAGGCGAGGTTGTCACCCTGAGGGAGCGCAGCGACCGAGGGGGCCATAGCCATAAGGGTGACACCGGATTGCGTCCGCACTCTTCACACCGGAAATACCAATGCGCGTAACCGTACTGACGGGCGGAACTTCATCTGAACGAGATGTCGCCCTGGCCTCGGCCGTCCAGGTTATCGCGGCGCTCCGCTCCCGCAGTCACGAGGTGGCGGTAGTGGACACTGCACGGGGCTATATCCCGCAATCGGACGAAACCGCGCTGCTTTCCGGCGCCGTAGGGACCGAACCACCCTCGATCGAGCGGCTTCATGCCCTGGAGCGCGGGCTACTGCTCTCTGGTCTGGCCAATCTGGCGGTGGTTAAGGATGCCGACGTGCTGTTCCTTGCACTGCACGGGGGCCGAGGAGAGGATGGCACCATTCAGACCCTGCTCGAGATGGTGGGGGTCCCCTACACCGGAAGCGGGCGGCTGGGGAGCGGAATGGCCATGGACAAGGACATCTCCAAGCGGTTGTTTCGGGCAGCAGGCGTGCAGACCGCGGATTGGGTGATGGCCCCCGCATCGCGAGCCCAGGTCGATCGCGATTTTGGGTGGCCGGTGGTGGTAAAACCCTCCAAACAGGGCTCCACCGTCGGGCTGAGTGTGGTGAAGGACGGCAAGGACTATGAGGCGGCGGTGACCCTGGCTCGTCAGTACGACGACGAAGTCATGATCGAGCGGTTCGTCCCTGGCCGGGAGCTGACCGTCGGCGTCCTCGAGGGCCAGGCCCTCCCCGTGGGGGAGATAATCCCGCGGCATGAAATTTTCGACTACGAGTGCAAGTATACCCCGGGGATGTCGCAGGAGATCTTCCCCGCCGACCTCCCCAGGGCGGTTTCCGCCGAATGTGGCCGGCTCAGTCTCCTGGCGCACGAGGCGCTGAAGCTCGGTGGGTACTCGCGCGTCGATTTTCGCTTGACACCGGCCGGTGAACTCTTCTGTTTAGAGGTAAATACCCTGCCCGGCATGACGGCCACCAGTCTCATGCCCCAGGCAGCACGGGCGATGGGCATCGAGTTTCCCGAGCTGTGCGAGCGAATCTGTCGAGCTGCCCGGCGAACCCGGGCCCAAGGGCCCTCGGGCTCGGGGAATCAGAGTTAAAGGCGTTGCTTCATGAAATCGTCTCCCTCATATCGCATAACCCCATGGGTTGGTCGTCTCATCATCGCGAATGCGGTGATGCTGCTCCTGCTCATGACCCTGTTCACCTCACGCGAGATCTTCCAGGCGCTGCAGTTCTCTCCCCGGACGGCGTTTACCCATCCGTGGAGCTTCGTGAGCTACATGTTCGTGCACGCCGGCCTCCTGCATCTCTTCACCAACATGTTGATGCTGTACGTCTTCGGCACGGCGGTCGAGAGCCGAATGGGCAGCCGGCACTTCATCCTCTACTATATGTATTGTGGCGTGGGCGCCGCGGTTTTTTCCCTGCTCCTGGCCAGCATCATGCCGGTGGGTGCCTTCGTCGGGGCATCCGGAGCGGTGTTGGGGGTGGCGGTGGCGTTTGCCTACTTCTGGCCCGATGCGGAGCTCCTCGTCTTCCCCATCCCCATCCCCCTCAAGGCCCGCACCCTGGTCCTGGGTCTCGTGGCGCTCGACCTGATCGCCTCCCGGCTCTGGCCCAACGACGGCATTGCCCATCTGGCCCACGTGGGCGGAGCGCTCTTCGGCTTCCTCTTCTTCAAGGTGCAGTCGTTCTCCCGCCTGAGCCCCGCGGAGCCGGCCCGCACCGTTGAGCGGGTGGTGATGGTGCAGTCCGGATCGTCTGAGCCGCAGCGGCACACGCCGGTGACTCCCCTGCGCCCGCGCCGGGCCCCGGACTCCGATACGGTTACCGCCGAAGTCGATCGGGTGCTCGACAAGATCAGCCAGCGAGGGATCTCGAGCCTCACCCCGGCCGAGCGCAGGTTCCTCGACGAGGTGGCAAAGAAGAAAAAGCAAGATCACTGATCGATCTCTTGCGTCGCGGGTCATCACTTCGTATTGTCTCGCGTGCTGATCAACCTCCTGCCAGATTTCCTCTCGGTTCTGGAGGCCGCAAACCGGGAAGCGGCGTATCGACAATATCGCGAAGCGCATCGCCTCATCCTCGACGCCTACTGGCGCAACTACGTTCTCGACCCCGAAGCCCCTCACGCCGACGAAATCGTCACCAATTCGCTCAAGGCCGACCGCAGTGACCTCTATGCGCTGGCCGGGTCCACCGACATCGTCCGGCTCGCTGAAGAGGCGATCGCTCGAGCCGAAGAGCTGATCGGAGTGGACGGGCCCACCGATGTCTACCTCATGGTGGGACTGGGCGGCGCCAACGCGGGCGAGCTGGTGGTAGGGGGCCGCGGCGTCGCCTTCGTCTGCCTGGAGCACTTCACCGGCCGGGTGAATCCGGAGACCTACGGCATGGGGCTTCCACCCGATCTCATTCCGGTTTGGGTGGCGCACGAGCTGGCGCATACCGTGCGCTACACCTCGCCCAGCAGTGCGAGCGATATGCGCCGGCTGGTGGCGGAGAGTGGCGGCTACTACGACTACTGGACCACGGGAAGCCGGGCTACGCTGCGCGAGCTGCTGGTCAACGAAGGGCTGGCGGTGCACGCATCCCAGGCGGTGGCGCCGGGGTTCGATGCGGCCGACTACTTCGGGTACCCTCGCCGCCAGTATACCCGGCTGCGCGAGATGGAATCGTTTCTCCGCCGGGTGGTCGAGCCGGACCTGGACCGAACCGGCCTGGGGCTTAGACTCCGCTATATGTCCGGGGGCATGACCCCCGCCGCACGACTGGTCGGCGGGCGCGTCATCCCCGAACGGGCTGGATACTATCTCGGGTACCGGATGACCGAGGCGCTGGTAAGCGAGCGTGGGCTGGCGGAAGCGGTGCGCGCCGGCGCCCAGGAGTTTCAGGCGGCTGAAGACGCGGCACGTGGTATCCAGACTGCGTGAACGCTTACTTTCCGACGCAAAAACTCCCAAATACCCGCTCCAGCACCTCCTCGATATCTACTGCGCCGAGCAGCTCGTCGAGTGCGGCCGTGGCCTCGCGTACGTGGTGGGCCGCCAGCACCGCGTCGCCACCCCGGCCCAGCTGAGGCATTGCCTGTGCAAGCGCCTCCTGCGCCCGGACCAGCGCAGTACGATGCCGCTCCCGGGTGATCGCCGGCTCCAGGTCCGCCAGAGTGATCCGGTCGGAAAAGACCCGCTCGGCGGCCACCCGGCGGAGCGCGCCCAGACCATTGCCGGTTATGACTGACGCGGCGAGACCCTCTCCCGGCTCGTCCACCAGATCGGCCTTGGTACGCACCAGCAGGGTTGGCCTGGAGGTCGCGATGGCGACCTCGTCCTCCCCCAGATCACGCCCTGACTCCACGCAGAGCAGCACCAGATCCGCGGCGGCCAGATAGCGACGACTGACTTCGACACCGAGTCGGTCGATCTCCCGGGGTGCATCCCACAAGCCGGCGGTATCGGCCAGGCGTACCGGCCAGCCCAGAAAGTCGGTGTGCGCCTCCACGGCGTCGCGGGTGGTGCCGGGTACATCGGTGACCAAGGTCCGGGCGCTACCGAGCAGGGCATTGAAGAGGGATGACTTCCCGGCATTGGGTCGGCCGGCGAAAACCAGCAGCGCCCCCTCCCGCAGCCGTTCGGCCGACGGGGCGCCTGACAGCAGCACCCGGATCTGGTCGCCCGCGGCTTTGATCTGCCGGGCCACCCGTTCCGGCGCCACCGGACCATCGTCTTCTTCGGGGAAATCGATATCGTAGCTGAGCAGGGCCTGCACTCCGAGGAGTGATTCCCGCAGTGTGGTGAGTCGGCCCGAAAGGCCGCCCTCGAGCTGGCGCAGCGCCGCCCTCGCCTGGGCCGGTGCGGTGGCATCGATCAGGTCGCCCACCGCTTCCGCCTGCACCAGATCGAGCTTGCCGTTGAGCACCGCGCGGCGGGTGAATTCGCCGGGGGCGGCGGACCGTGCGCCGGCCGCCTGCAGCGCCGCGATCAGCCGGGCAGGCACCAGAAAGCCGCCGTGACAGGACAGCTCGACCATGTCGTCCCCAGTGTAACTGCCAGGACCGGGGAACACGGTGTAGAGTCCGCGATCGATCGGCTCGCCGGCCGGATCCCCAAAGGTGGCGAGCGTCGCCCGACGAGCGGGCTCACGCCGGAAGCCGGCAATGACCCGCTCGGCCACGGCGAAGGCTCCAGCCCCGCTCAGCCGGATGACGGCCAGCGCCGACCGGCCCGCTGGTGTTGCCAGAGCGACAATCGGGTCAGAGAGCATGCTAGGCAAGCTCGCGCAATGACTCGGGGGTCAGGCCTTTCGCTTTGCCCGGGCCGAGTTGGGCTCCGGCGATCGGGTCTTGACCTCGACGATCGCCTTGGCTGCCCGCTTCTTTCGTTCCCGGGCCAGCATCCACTGCTGGGGAATGCTCGCGATGTTGCTCACCGCGTAGTACAGATTGAGGCCGGAGGCGAAGTTGAGGAAGAGGAACGTCATCATCACCGGCATGATGTAGAGCATCATCTTCATCTGCGGATTCGGCTCCATCCCGACCTGCCCCACCTTGGTCAGTCCCCACATCGACAGCCCCATGATGACGGGGATGATGTACAGCGGGTCGGGACGAGAGAGGTCCGGCAGCCAGAGGAAGGACGCGCCGCGCAGCTCGATCGTGTTCTGGAACACGAAGAAGAGCGCAAAGAGCACCGGCATCGGGAGCAGCATCGGCCAGCAGCCACCCAGCGGGTTGACGCCGTGCTCCTTGTACAGCTTGAACATCTCCTGCTGCACCTTCTGCGGTTCGTTCTTGTGCTTGTCCTGGATCTCCTTCATCAGCGGCTGAACCGCCTGGAGCTGCATGTTGGCGCGCATGGCCTTCTGGTTCAGCGGCCAGAGGATTAGTCGCATCAGGATGCCGAAGAAGACGAGCACCAGGCCATAGGCCAGGTACAGGTGCTCGTGCATCCAGACCAGCAGCCACCGCACACCGGCCGCCACCGGCCGGATGATCGTACGGAACCCCGGCCAGCCGTAGGGGTTCACGTCGTCGAAGCTGTGGCCGATCCGATGGAGCCGGTCCATCTCCATCGGCCCCACGTAGCTGCTAAAGCCGAAAATCCCGCTGGGAGGAATCGGCATGCTCAACTCGACGTCGGCCCGGCTCGGCTTGCCGCCCGCCGCCGCCGGTGCCGTCGCCGTGGCGCCGCTGATGCCGCCGCGGGTGCTGTCCAGTGCCAGTACGGCCGTGACGAAGTACTTCGACTTGATCGCGGCCCACTCAAACGGTCCGCTCAAGGTCTTGGGCTCACCCGGCTTGAGGCCGGAGAAGTCGGTGCGCTCGGTGTCGCTGTGCTTGGTCACCAGGGCCAGCGCCCGATGATTCTCGTTGGAATCGGCCTCGGTGTTGGCGATGGTGGGGCCCATTCCCACCCGTAACAGCCCGCCGTTCGGTCCCACTCCCGTGACCTGACCCTCTACCCCAATCTGGTAGTCGTCAGGAAGGAAGGTGTAGGTCAGGTCGACGCTTATGCCGTTGCGCTGGCCGCTCAGCTTGAGCGCGGTGGGGCCTTTGACGGCAAGGCTCTCAGCGGACACGGTGAACGCCCAATCGCGGAGCGGGATGGTGTCCTGCCCCCGAACCAGAGTCAGGCCCAGCAGCTCGCTGCCGGCAGGAATGAGCTGGGCGCGTTTCCCCTGCTGCCCAGGAGCCATCGAGCGGTAGCGCGACAGCGTCGCCTCCACCAGGCGGCCACCCCGGGTGCTGATGCCGTAGGTGTAGAGCGGCGAGGTAATGCGGACGGTGTCGTCAGTCGCGCCTTCGGCGCGAGGCGGGGAAGCGGGTAAGCGGGACAGCGGGACAGTTCCTGTCACCTCACTACTGTCGCTCGCAGGCCGGGCAGTGGCAATGCTATCTCGACCGGGAGACCGGGTCGCTGCAGAGCTGTCCGACGCGGTAGCGGGCGTGCTGTCCCGCTGTCCCGCCGTCCCGCTGGCAGGCGTCTTCTTCTTCATGAAAATTGCAGGAGCGATTGCGATCACCATCATCAGCAGAATCGCCCAGATTGTACGGCGGTCCATGGACTCAGTTCACAGCGTCAGGGGACAGGATCGAACCCACCCGGATGAAACGGATGACAGCGGACAAGACGGCGAGCGGCCAGCCAGGAGCCCTTGAGTGCGCCGTACCGGGTCACTGCCTCTAGGGCGTACTGGGAGCAGGACGGGGTGAACCGGCAGCTCGGCGGGAGCGCGGGAGAAATTCCCCGCTGGTATCCGCGGATGAGCAGGGTGAGGGCGCGGCCGGGGAGCCGGAGCAGCGGCAGCATGAATCACCCGGTACCAAGAACGGTGTCCCGCCACGAGAGTACCTGCGACTGGAGCGCCTCGAAGCTGGCGGCGTAGGCCTCGCGCCGGGTCTTGATGACCAGATCCCACGCGGGCTGCCGCTGCTGGATCTCCCGGCGCCAGATCTCCCGGAGCCGCCGGCGCAAACGATTGCGGGCCACCGCGGACGACTGAAACTTGGGAACGATCAGTCCCA